>JANYFF010000430.1 GCA_025362825.1 Polaromonas sp.
CGATATTGCCGGCGGTGGCGGCGACTGGGACACCTGATCCGGCTATTTGACGTCCGGCATGGCCTCAAAACCCGTTTTTGGAGTGTTTTAGCCTGCAAGCCGCCGTATTTCGGGCGCCTGCTGCTATTTATTTGATAGTAAATCCACTGCAGCAAAGCGCTTTCTTCACATGAACATGTTAGGCTGTCAGCGGTGCCATCTAGCGGCCTTCGCCGCTGGACGCGGCACCTTTTTGATGCTTTGCCCAAGTTCATGACATCCCTGACCGACCCTTCCCCCGCTCCGCGGCGTGCCGCCCTCAAAAAATCATCCAGCCATGCCGACCAGGAATGCATCCTGGTGCTGCAGGGCGGCGGCGCCCTCGGGGCTTACCAGGCCGGCGTCTTTGAGGCGTTGAGCACGGTTTACCGCGAGCCCACCTGGGTAGCGGGCATCTCTATCGGGGCCATCAATTCAGCGTTGATCGCCGGCAACCCGGCCAACAAACGCGTAGAGCGCCTGCGCGAGTTCTGGGAACTGCTCAGCTCATCGTGCCCGCCACCGCCGTTGGCGAGCGCTGACACCACCGCCCGGCAGAGCCTGAATGAGGCCAGTGCGGCGCAGGTCATGCTTTTCGGCGTGCCGGGTTTTTTCAAGCCACGGTTTCCGCCCGCGCCGCTGCAGCCTCGCGGCACGTTGGAGGCCATCAGCTTTTACGACACCACACCCATGCGTCAGACGCTGGAGCGCCTGGTGGACTTTGACCGCATCAATGCCGGCCCGACCCGGCTGTCGGTCGGTGCCGTCAATGTGCGGACCGGCAACTTTGAATATTTTGATTCGACCAAGCAGCGCATCGACGCCCGCCACATCATGGCCAGCGCAGCGCTGCCACCGGGCTTTGCGCCGGTCGAGATTGATGGCGAGCACTACTGGGATGGCGGCCTGGTATCCAACACACCGCTGCAGTACGTGCTCGACCAGCCGGGCAAGCGGCGGCGCATTGTTTTTCAGGTAGACCTGTTTGCGGCGCATGGCGCCTTGCCATCGACGCTGGCGGAGGTGACCGAGCGCGAGAAAGACATACGCTTTTCAAGCCGCACGCGCCTGAACACCACCACCGAACTCGACCGCCAGGTGATTGCGCAGGCCGCGCAGCGCCTGATTGCCAAGCTGCCCGAGTCCTTGCGCAACGACCCCGATGTGCGCGCGCTGTCGCGTGTGCGCAGCGAGCATGCGGTAGACGTTGTGCATTTGATCTACCGCAGCAAGCACTATGAGAGCCAGTCCAAGGACTATGAATTTTCACGCCTGTCGATGCAGGAGCACTGGGACAGCGGGCGTGCCGACATGGCACACACATTGCATGACCCGCGCTGGGTCAAGCGCGAACACAGCACCTCCGGCGTGCACGTCTTTGACCTGACATCGGACAGCCCCTCATCAACTTGAACCAGGTACGCCATGAACATTGACGATGTAAAACGCAACGCCTTTGCCATGCCACTGACCAGCCCGGCCTTTCCGCCCGGCCCCTACCGTTTCCTGAACCGTGAATTTTTGATCGTTACCTACCGCACCGACTTCGATGCCCTGCGCGCCGTGGTGCCCGAACCGCTGCAGATCACAGAGCCCATCGTCAAGTACGAATTCATCCGCATGCCCGACTCCACCGGCTTTGGCGATTACACCGAGTCTGGCCAGGTCATACCTGTCACGTTTGAAGGGGTTGCCGGGGGCTATGTCCATTCGATGTACCTCAACGATGAGGCACCGATTGCCGCAGGCCGTGAGCTGTGGGGCTTTCCCAAAAAACTGGCCGCTCCGTCACTGAAGGTCGAGACCGACACCTTGCTAGGGACGCTCGACTACGGCTCGGTGCGCGTGGCCACCGCCACCATGGGCTACAAGCACCGCATGCTGGACCCGGCTGTCGTCAAGGCCGGCATGCTGACGCCCAACTACCTGCTCAAGATCATTCCCCACGTCGATGGCAGCCCGCGCATCTGCGAGCTGGTGCGCTATTTTCTGGAAGACGTGACCATCAAGGGCGCCTGGACAGGCCCTGCCGCGCTGGAGCTGGCGCACCATGCGCTGGCACCGGTGGCCCGCCTGCCGGTGCTGGAGGTGATTTCTGGCACCCATATCCTGAGCGACATGACGTTGGGCATGGGCAGCGTGATTCACGACTACCTGGCCTGAGCTTTTTTTCTACCCCGCCAACCGATTTTTATTTCAAACGAAAGAGAGCATCCCATGAAGCTTCAGGACAAAGTCTGCATCGTCACCGGCGCCGCCAGCGGCATCGGCAAGGAAATTGCCATCACCTACGCCCGTGAAGGCGGCAAGGTCGTCATCGCCGACCTGAACAAGGACGCAGCCCAAGCCACAGCCGACGAGATCACAAAGTCCGGCGGCCAGGCGATGGCCATCGCCATGGACGTGACCAATGAAGACCAGGTCAACGCGGCCGTCGCTGAAGTCGTCGCGGCCTGGGGTGGCGTCGATGTGCTGGTCAGCAACGCGGGCATACAGATCGTGCACCCGATTGAAGAATTCCCGTTTGCCGACTGGAAAAAGATGCTGGCCATCCACCTCGACGGTGCTTTCCTCACCACCAAAGCCTGCGTGCCGCACATGCAAAAGTCGGGCAAGGGCGGCAGCATCATTTACATGGGCTCGGTGCATTCAAAAGAAGCCTCAGTCCTCAAGTCGGCCTATGTCACGGCCAAGCATGGGCTGATTGGCCTGTGCAAGACAGTGTCCAAGGAGGGCGGCAAATACGGCATACGCGCCAACGTGATTTGCCCCGGCTTTGTGCGCACGCCACTGGTTGAAAAGCAGATCCCCGAGCAGGCCGCAGCCCTCGGCATCAGCGAAGAAGACGTCATCAAAAAAGTCATGCTCAAAGAAACCGTCGACGGCGAATTTACAACCGTGCAAGACGTGGCCGAAGTAGCCCTGCTGTTTGCCGGCTTCAACTCCAATGCCTTGACAGGCCAGTCACTGGTGGTCAGCCACGGCTGGTTTATGCAGTAAATTCGCGGGCATCTCAATTCACCCTGGTCACCGGGAGGCCGCAAATGACCCTCGAAGCCCTGCTGGCATACACCCACATCCTGGCCATCCTGGCGATGGTGGTTTTTCTGGCGAGCGAAGCGGCGCTTTGCAGGGTGCAGTGGCTCAACGCCGCAGTGGTCGAGCGGCTCGCCAAAATCGACACGGTCTACGGCATTGCTGCCGCCGCGGTGCTGCTCACCGGCATCGCCAGAACCTGGTGGGGCTTGAAGGGCACCGCGTGGTACTGGACCAATCCGTTGCTGCACGTCAAGGTGACGCTGTTTGTCGTGATAGGCCTGCTGTCCATCAAACCGACCCTGACCTTTTTGCGCTGGCGCCGCGAGCTGCGCGCAACCGGCGCACTGCCCGACGAAGCCCAGATCGTCAAAACCCGCCGGCTGGTGATGGTGCAGGCCCACATCGTGCCGCTGATTCCGCTGGCGGCGGTGTTTTTGGCGCGTGGGTTTGGGAAGTAGGTTTGTAGAGCCGTCTGGAAGGCTTTTACCGATGAAAAGTGCCGCCTGCCCCGGTATTCCGGGCGTGTGTAGCTATGTATTGAATAGCATTTAATGCACGCGACAGGGCAATCGGATCTAAATAGAATGCTTTGTTCCAGACTTGCGAACGCTCCTTCATGACATAGTTATAGCAGATGTCAGAGCGTCAGAATGTGGAGCAAAACCCAGAAGAACATAAAACGCGGAGAAAAAATGGTTTTCGCTGGGGAAATGTCCAAGTCGGGAAATTAACCACTCACCGCTCTGGAATGGTGATTGCATTGAAAGGATCATCGAGAGATTTGTTGCTCTGGACGTGGAAACCGCCAACGCGGATATGTCGAGTATTTGCCAGGTCGGCATTGTTCACACTCGCCGTGTAATCTGATATTCATCTGGACCGTCAATACACTGGCGAGTGCCACAAATCGATTCACGCTTACGCGGGAATAACGTAAATCGCTGACATCGCCGGAAATGGCACATTTCTAATTTAGATTTAATTCCCCTGATGCCTGCGACCCTGAATCCCTGAGCTGATAGACCGCTTAGGGTCTTCAGCTCTTCAGGCTTCTAAAGATTTGCGAAGCAGAGCTGGCGTCGGCGACCTCTTCGGCCGTCGTGAGCGGAGCACCCGTCAGGCTTCCCATGCGATCTTCTGTCAGGCGCACAGCCGGCCCGGCGATGGTCACTCCCGGTGTGTTGCCGCGCACCCGCACTGGTCCAGCATTTGTCCTACAAATCTCCCCACTCCATCGCCCTAGGATGTTTTCTCACCAACATCCAGGAGCCCCCGCATGGAAAACTACCACGTCAAAAAACACCAGGACCACTGGGACCTGAGCAAAGAGGGCGCAGCGCACGCGGCCATATCTAAGCCGACCAAGTCGGAGCTGATCGCTGCGATGCAAACTTTTGTCAAGCACAAGACGGTGTCCGTCAAGATCCACGGTGAGGACGGCCGCTTTCAGGAGGAGCGTACTTATCCACGCTCCAGCGCTCCCAAACAATCAGCAGGTTGATGACCATGACAACCCACGACTCCACGCCTGAATACGTCGGCCTGCGTGAAACGCTTCAGCGCCTGCAATCGGCGTCGGCACCTGACCAGGCTGCGATTGACCGCGTGATCGGTGAGCTGGAGCAGGTGCAGCTCCGCGTCAAGAACGAGAAAACCGGTATCAAGGGCAACAACCCGAACAAATGAGTTTCCCCCGGCACCGGTGGTGCCTGACTCGCAACCCATAAATAGCTGTAGGTTTTGTTGCTTTTGCAGGCCCACCACAAGAGCTTAAGAAAGAGCTCCCTTGGGTTGCGCCGCGCTTTCAGATGGCGCGTAAACCCTGAGGGTTTAGCACTGCTTGAGCGAATAAAATTCAGTCCTAACGCTGGAGACTACAGATGAAATGTGTCGGAGCCAGCCTCGGATTTGGCGGCAGTGCTGAAGAAGTATTAAGTTTTTACCGCACAGTTTTTGGTGAAAAATTCAACTTTCCATTGCAACGCTTCAAGGCTGGCACACCGGCCTGGCCAGCCGGTGATGCGCAAGTGCAAGAGCTTGCTGGCAGCCATTTTTTAATGGACTGTGAAGCGCATGGGCATATCACCTTTGTAGTCAGACCCCTTGACAGGGTTGAAATCCATTTGAGGCCAGACGCCCGCGCAGAGGGTGATCGCCTGTTTGGCTTGCTGGCCGCAGGTGGATTCGTTCATGCGCCGCTGCAGCTAATGTCCTGCGGCGGGTCTTTTGGGACACTCACAGATCAGCTGGGCATGCACTGGACCATCATCTGTGCCAGCGATGCCTTGCTGTAAATGACTATTTCGAAGGATTGATCAGGTATTTGGTACCCGTTGCGCGCTGACCGTACACATTGATGGCGTCAGCCTGCAGCGCTTCGGCCAGCGACACTTCTGCTGAATAACTGCTGGCAAAGGTTGTTTTAAGTTCAGCTGCGACACGCTCTTTCAATGCCTGCGCGGTGGCCGGGCCAACCTTCTGCAAAAACGGAAACAGCAGCCAGCCGCCCATACCCCAGGCCATGCCGAAACTGCGGTTGAACTCTGTCGGCGACGTGTCGAGGCCGCCATATATGTAGACCTGCTTGTGGGTCATTGAGCCATAGCGGCTGTATTCTTTTGCGGTCTTGTTGATGGCAGCTTCCATGCAGGTCAGGATCTGGCCCGCCAGCTTGCCGCCACCGGTTGCGTCAAAGGCAATCGTGGCGCCGGTTTCTACCAGCGCGGCCGTCAGGTCGGCCATGAAGGTGGGCTTGCTCGCGTCACAGACCCAGCTGGCGCCCAGTGCCCTGAGCAGGACCTCCTGTTCGGGTTTGCGCACGATGTTGACCAGCTTGATGCCGTCCTTCAGGCAGATCTTGTTGAGCATCTGGCCGAGGTTGGAGGCCGCTGCGGTGTGGACCAGCGCAGTGTGGCCTTCGCGTCGCATGGTCTCGACCATGCCCAGCGAGGTCAGCGGGTTGACGAAGCACGATGCGCCCTCTGCGGCGGTGGTGCCTTCAGGCAGGGGCAGGCACTGCGCGGCCTTCAGGCTGCGAAATTGCGAATACATGGCGCCGCCTAGCACGGCAACGGTTTTGCCCAGCAGGCCCTGAGCGGCGGCAGAGCTGCCGGCATCCACCACCACGCCAGCGCCCTCGTTGCCGACCGGCATGGACTGGCCGATGCGTGCGCCCATGCCGGGCATCAGGCGGGCAGGAATGCTGGCTTTGACGACAGGTAGGGTGGCGGTGCCAGAGTAGGTCGCCGTAGCCATGTCGGCCGCGCCAAACAGCAGACCGATGTCCGACGGATTGATAGGCGACGCCTGCATGCGGACGATCACTTCGTCTTCAGCGGGGGGTGCCAGGGTTTCGCTGGCCAGTGACAGTTCAAGCGTGCCGTCAGCGGTGACGAGCGAGCGCAGTTGCAGGCCGGTGCGTGGTGCGGGAGTGGTCATGTGAGCCTTGTAGTTGGTTTTAAAGTGGGTGCAGCATACGCGCAAACCGTGTGATGTTCCTGCGGGCGGTTCAATGACCTGCGGCCTGTTGCCTGCGTCAGGCAGGCTAAAAATGCGGCGGCAGGTCGTCGCGCAGGTTGCGTGTGCTGCCTGGCAAGCCGGCCGCACCATCGGCGGCAGGCTGGCGCAACTCAGTGACCTCACGCAGC
>JANYFF010000431.1 GCA_025362825.1 Polaromonas sp.
CCACGACCTGTACCGCAACCCGATAGATCTGGTTTTGCGTTACGGTTTGCTGCGCGACTCCAATCTGATCGCCAAAAAGCTCTGCGTCAATGATCGGGTCATTTGCGCGGCGCCAGCCTATATTGATCGCGTTGGACGGCCGCTCACTATCGAAAGCCTGGCGCAGCATAACTGCATCTGTTTTTATCGCAATGGCGAACTCTTTAACCACTGGCGCCTGTTTTACGACGGCCAGCCGCGCGAGGTTCACGTCAGTGGCGACAGGGCTGCCGATGACGGCGCCTTGGTGCGCAAATGGGCTTTGCAGGGGTTCGGCATTGCCTACAAATCGCGGCTGGATATTCACAGCGACCTGACTTCGGGGCAGCTCATTGATCTCTTTCCAGACGCCCAAGGCGAACAGGTTCCGCTTTATGCAGTTTATCCAAGCCGACAGTATCAGCCTGCTCGATTAAAGGCATTGCTTGAATTTCTTCAGCAGGCTTTTCAGGCGTCAAAAAGCGGCAAGTAAGCGAGCCCTCCCACCCAAGCCGTCCAAACCTCACCTGTTGCTGTCTCCGCGTTTATGGCCGCGCTCGGAAAAGCGACAACTACGGCACATTTGAAAAAGTGATATGAGGTGAATCTTTTCAATATGGACTGGTGAACGACGACGGCGAATCACAAGGCTACGCGAGGCCATGGCCCTTCGTAGTCTACGGCTGCCGCAGCCTTATGGCTTGCTGCAAGGGTGTGTGGATCCAAAACGCTCGAGCTCAAATCAAGGGAGCATTCGCTGCAACTCAGGCTCTTTATCCATGAACTGATGCTTCAGGGCCCCACCCACATGCGCAACCCAAAGCACATACAACAGATAAGCCGCCACTTCATGCAGCAGCCCAAAGGCGTCGTGCAGCATCTCTTTGGTCGCCGGCTCGATGTTCATGATCCAGCCTAGGCGGGGCCAGGGCACCAGGCCAAAGAGTTGCATGGGGTGGGTGGCGGCGTCTTTCCAGGCGGAGTCGTGCAGCCAGCCTGAGATTGGCAGCAGCAGCATCACGCCATACAGCGCGATGTGCGCCCAGTGCGCTGCGCGTTGCTCCCAATGCTTGTAGGTGCCAGGCAATGCTGGTGGCTTGTGCGTGTAGCGCCAGAGCAGCCTGACGATGGCCAAGGCCAGCACGGTGATGCCTATGGACTTGTGGGTGTCTATGACCAGGCGCACGCGTTCTTCGGGCCAGTAGTCGACGAGCCAGACCAGCACCAGGTTGATGCTGATGAGCAGCGCAATGATCCAGTGCAGGGTTATGGCGGTGCGGGTGTATTTGATGGGTAAGGTCATGGGGGCGTTGGGCTTGGCCTTCAAGGCCGCATTTCATATTAGCTTGGCTGCAGCAAGTGAACCTTGGCGTGCCTGCAGAGTCTGACTGCATTGGAGGTCTTGTGGGCCTTGCATCCGGACGGCGCTGCCAGCCGTACAGCCTGTTAGCGCCTGATTGACAGCCTTCTTCTTTCATCACTGCATCGGAACCCGTTTTGCCGCACCTGCCTGAGTTGAGCCCCAACACGCCGGACACCCTGGATGCACGGTTGCGGGCGGCGTCCCCGCGTTATTCGCTGCCCGCCACGCCGCTGCGCAGCTACCTCATACACGGCAGCATTTTGTTGCTGTGGCTGGGCCTGTTTGCGATGGCTTTTCGCTTTACCGGGGTGCTGGCCTGGTCTACCGGCATTGTGTATGTGGTGTACGACACGGTGCTGCTGGTGTTTGTGTTCTGGCAGACGCTGAGGCTGGTGGGGCCGGGGAATCCTTCGACAGGCTCAGGACGAACGGATTTCACCGCGGATGCGAGCGTCACGGTGGGGGTAATCGTTGCGGCGCACAACGAGGCGGCTGTGCTGCCCATCACGCTGGCCGCGCTGCTAGGCCAAAGCAGCCCGCCAAACGACATCGTGGTAGCCGATGACGGCTCGACCGACGGCACGGCGGCGTTGATGCTGCGCCTGTACGGCCTGGCCGCACCAGCCCTGGGCGCCGTGAGCGCGCCCAGCCCTGTGCACCCCGCGCTGCGCTGGCTGCGCTTGCCGCACGGGGGCAAGGCGGTAGCGCTGAATGCGGCCATCTTGCAGATGACGACGGACACGGTGCTGACGGTGGATGGCGACACGCTGCTGGAGTCTGAGGCGATTGGCGCAGTGCGCGGGGCTTTCTCACATGAGCCAACGCTGGTGGCGGCTACGGGCGTGCTGGCACCGGTGTGTGATGCGTCGGTGGGTGGGCGGCTGTTTCAGTGGTTCCAGACCTATGAATACATCCGCAACTTTTTATCGCGCTATGCCTGGATGAGGCTGGACAGCCTGCTGCTGATCTCGGGCGCGTTTGCCGGCTTCAGGCGGCAGGCGCTGCTTGAGGTGGGCGGATTTGATGCCGATTGCCTGGTGGAGGACTACGAACTCATTCACCGCCTGCGCCGCCATGGTGCGATGCATGGCCTGGGCTGGACGACGCGGGTGCTGGGCGACGCCCGGGCCCGCACCGAGGCGCCGGGCACCATGGGTGCGTTTTTGCGGCAGCGGCGGCGCTGGTTTGGCGGCTTTTTGCAGACGCAGTACTGGTACCGCGACATGGTGGGCGACCGGCGCTATGGCTGGCTGGGCATGGCCATGCTGCCGGTCAAAGCGGTGGACACGCTGCAGCCGCTGTATGGGCTGACGGCCTTCTTTTTGCTGCTGTTTTACCTGGGCCGTTCCCTGGGCACGGGCACGCTGGGTGTGCTGGTGCCGGTGGGTGGTGTGATCGCAGCCAAGATCGTGGTGGATCTGGTGTTTCATTTGTGGTCGGTGCACCTGTACCGGCGCTGGGCCGAAAGTGAAACGGGCAGCGCCCGGCGGCCACGTGCCAGCTTTGGCTATGCATTTTTGGCCGCGCTGGCCGAGCCGTTTACTTTCCAGATTCTGCGGCACACCGGCGCTGCCTGGGGGTGGCTTTATTTCGTCACCGGCCAGCGCGCCTGGGGCAAGCAGAGCCGCGGTGGTTTGCTGCCGCCGGGCTGAGCGCTGGCCCCTTGTTTTGTAAAGCCTGCCGCTTGAAGCCCGCGCCAGCATTGGCTTGAGGCAATTGCTTACGACGAGCAACACGGCAGACGCAGAGAGGCGATTTGGGCGGCGCAAGATGCATTTTTGTGTCTTTCGACAAGGAGCCACCGATGGCAAAGCCTCAAAACTTTTTGCTTCGTCCACGCTACCTGAGGGCGATTCCCTCACTGGTCGTGCTGACCACCGCCATGGCCTGGGGCATGGCCACAGACCCGGATGTGATGGACTCGGCCAGCAAAAAGGCCGGTGTTAGCCAGATGCAGGGCACCGGCACAACAGGTGCTGGAGGGGTGCCGCTGGTGCACCGGTGGTTGAAGGGGCGCTGAGCCGGCGCTGGCAGAATCCGGGGCAGGGGATGGATCCCGGATCGAGTCCGGGATGGCGGATAACACCCTCCGCCACCAGCGAAAACCCGCGTTCGCAAGCGCATCCCCCGGTTGCATAATCGCGCCGAACGGGGCCGGCCTTCGGCCCTGACAAGGGGTGACTGATGTTTGCAATCCGGACTGTTTTGGTGACTTGCGGTATAGCCGTGTTCATGGCTTTGGGGGCCTGCAGCAGCGGGCCCCAGATGGCGCAGCGCATCGAAGGCGCGCCTGCTGCCAGTGGCGGGCCGCGTTATGCGGTCGATGCGACCTGGCCGCAGCCGCTGCCCAACAACTGGATCCTGGGCCAGGTGGCCGGCATTGCCACTGCGGGCGATGGCACGATCTGGATGATCCACCGGCCGCTGAGCCTGACCGAAGACGAGCGTGGCTCAACCCTGAATCCGAAACGGTCGAAATGCTGCAGCGCTGCACCGCCGGTGTTGCAGTTTGACAAGCAGGGCAAGCTGCTGCGTTCGTGGGGTGGCAAGGGTGATGGCTACGACTGGCCTGCCAATGAGCATGGCGTGTATGTGGACCCGAAAGGCGATGTATGGATAGGTGGCAACGCGACGACCGACCACATGCTGCTGAAGTTCACGGCGGACGGCAAGTTTTTGATGCAGATCGGCAAGCCCGGCCAGAGCAAGGGCAGCAACGCACCTGACCAGCTTGGCCGCCCGGCCCACATGGAGCTGGATGCCGGCCCCAACGAGCTGTATGTGGCTGACGGCTACGGCAATCGCCGCGTCATCGTGTTTGATGCCGCTACTGGCGCCTACAAGCGGCACTGGGGCGCCTATGGCAACCGGCCTGACGACGCCAAGATTGCCGACTACAACCCGCAGTCGCCGCAGTTTGGCAACCCGGTGCACTGCGTGCGCATCACGCGCGACAACCTGGTCTATGTCTGCGACCGCATGAACAACCGCATCCAGGTGTTTAAAAAGAGCGGCGAGTTTGTGCGCCAGTTTGTCTACGAGCCGGCGACCCAGGGTTCGGGCTCGGTCTGGGACCTGGTGCCGTCTGAAGACCCGGGCCAGCGCTACCTTCTGGTGGCCGATGGCACCAACAACGAGGTGCGCATCACGCTGCGTGAAACCGGTGAGGTGATCGGCAGCTTTGGCCGGCCGGGCCGCCAGGCGGGCGACTTCCACTGGGTGCACAACATCGCGATTGATTCGCAGGGCAGCGTGTACACGTCCGAGGTCGACACTGGCAAGCGCGCGCAGCGTTTCGTCCGGGCGCCATAGAGAGGAAAATCGCCGAAACCCTTGGTGGGAGCTGATCTCCGGGCGTTATCTCCCGGGACCGGAATTTTTCCGCAGTCCTGTCGATTCGACACCGCGCCGTTCGACCATTGGCAGGAAGCCCCTTTTCACCGACATTCAAAGGCAAACCAGCATGCTCTATGTCTTGATCCCCCTTGCCGCCATCGCGGCCCTGCTGCTGTACGCCACGACCCGGCCTGATGCGTTCCGTCTGGAGCGCGCCACCCTGATCCAGGCGCCGCCGGAGAAAGTGTTCGCGCTGATCGACGACTTCCATCACTGGGCCGCCTGGTCGCCATGG
>JANYFF010000478.1 GCA_025362825.1 Polaromonas sp.
GCGCCTGCATCACCGGGTGGCTGGGCTGGCCGGCAAATGATTTGGCAACTTCGCTCTGCCACCAGGCCAACTTGGTCCGGGCAACGCCGGGGTCAGTCGCCTCGTCAACGACGTCGTCAATCTCGCGGCAGAAGGCATAAAACGCCGTGATTGCGGCGCGCCGCTCTTTGGGTAAAAACAGGAAGGCATAGTAAAAGCTGCTGCCGGAAGCTGCCGCTTTTTCCTGGACATATTGCTCGGGTGTCATGCGCCGGATTGTCGCAGGCTGCGGGCCCCCGTTGCCGCCTTATGCGGTCAGGGCTTTGCAGAAAATGACCACGGCATCCCATTTGCTGAGGGCGGGGCGCCGGGTCAGGGTGGCGTGGTTCAGGGCTTGTATTTTGTCGAGGACGCGCAAGCCGCCCTGGATCACGCAGCGCAGTTCAAGGGCCGCCCGCCAGCCATTGAAACCGCCGAGCTGGCGTTGCACGGTTCTCGGTAATTGGGAGCCTTTTAGCATGCCAGTCTTAGCAAAACGGGCGTGTGATGCTATCAATTTAATAGTATTTGAATTTTCCGAGAGGGTCAGCAGCTGTGACTCGTCCACTCCATGGATGGCCCAGGCGTCTGCAGGCAGGTAAATGCGGCCACGTGGAATATCGACGCTCAGGTCTTGCCAGAAGTTGATCAGCTGCAGCGCGGTGCAAATGCAATCGCTTTGCGCCAGCGATGCCGCGTTGTTGACGCCATACAGGTGCAGCAGCAGCCGGCCCACCGGGTTGGCCGACCGGCGGCAGTAGTCGAGCAGCTCGGCCTGGGTGGCGTAGCGGGTCTTGGTGACGTCTTGCTCAAACGCGCTGAGCAGGTCGGCAAGCAAGTCAACCGGCAGTGTGAACTGCGCGATGACCGGCGCCAAGGGGCCGAAAACCGTCGGCCAGCGACCTGATACCGGTTGGCCGCTGACGCAGGCCGTCAGGTCAGCACGGTAATGCGCCAGGGCGTCGAGCCGGGCTTGTGGCAAGGCCTCGCCTTCGTCAGCCAGGTCGTCGGCGGTACGTGCAAACCAGTAGATGGCGGCAATCGCAGGGCGCAGTGCCGGCGGGCACAAAAAAGACGCAACCGGGAAGTTTTCATAGTGCGTGACCCCTTGCAGGGCTGGCGTGCTGCCTTGATTCATGCGCCAGATTGTCGCTTGACAAGCACTGAGGTTTACCCTAGATTACTAACCAGTCAGTCATTAATAAAAATTAATTCCCGGGAAAATCATGAGAAAAACAAGTTTTGCCGTGCTGGGCACCGCACTTTTGCTCACCGCCTGTTCTCGCCCTGCACCTCCGGAGGAGCCGGTACGCGCCGTCAAGGTGATGACTGTGGGCGCAAATACATTTGCGTCCGGTTATGAGTTTGCCGGCGAAGTCCGCGCCCGTGTCGAATCGCGCCTGGGCTTTCGGGTCGGCGGCAAGATCATCCGGCGCCAGGCTGAACTGGGCCAACGGGTCAAGGCCGGCCAGGTGCTGGCCCAGCTTGATCCGCAGGATTACCGGCTGGCGGCCGATGCAGCCAAAGCTCAGCTACAAGCTGCTGCCACCAACCGCGATCTGGCATCGGCAGACTACAAGCGCTACAAAGAGCTGAAAGACCAGAATTTCATCAGCGGCGCCGAACTGGAACGCCGCGAAACCACGCTGAAAGCTGCCCAAGCGCAGGTTGACCAGGCGCAGTCGCAGCTGGCGGTGCAGGGCAACCAGGCCAGTTATGCGTCGCTGGTGGCTGATGTGGACGGCGTGGTCACCGCCATCGAAGCCGATCCGGGGCAGGTGGTCGCTGCTGGCACGCCGGTGGTGCGCATTGCTGCCGATGGCGTGCGGGATGTGGTTTTCTCGGTGCCCGAAGACAAGGTGATGGCGATACGCCCCGGCATGCCGGTGAAGGTCCGGGGCTGGGCGCAGGAAGCGCAACTGGCTGCCAGCGTGCGTGAGGTGTCGGCCAGTGCTGACCCTGTCACCCGCACCTACCAGGTGAAGGTTGCGCTGGACGCGCGTGATCCAGCGCCGCCGCTGGGTGCGACGGTCTACGTGTTGCCGCAGGGCCTGGGCGCTGCGCAGGGCATGCAGGTCATCAAACTGCCGACCAGCGCTTTGAGGCGCGATGGAAATAGCAGCGCCGTCTGGGTGCTGGACAAGGCCAGCATGACGGTGCGGTCGCAGGCCGTGCAGATTGCCACGGCCGATGGCAACGATGCGGTGATTGCAGCCGGTTTGCAACCGGGCATGCTGGTGGTCAGCGCTGGGGTACATGTGCTGTCTGCCGGGCAGAAAGTCAGTATTTACCAGGAAAAAGTGGCCGTAGCCCCCATAAATACTGCACAGACTGCTATCAATCCAGGAGCGGGTGATGCGGCTGCTGTCAAGCTGGCCACGCCTGCCCAGGCTGGTGGTGCGTCGGTATCGGCCCCAGCCAAATAAGGGCCGCCATGAACCCGACACCTCCCGGCAAGGCGCCGTCCGAAAGTTTTAACCTGTCCCGCTGGGCGCTGGAACATCCGGCGCTGACACGCTACCTGATGGTGGTGCTGATGCTACTGGGCTTTGCGGCTTATTTCCAGCTGGGTCAGGACGAAGATCCCCCCTTCACCTTTCGCGCCATGGTCGTGCAGACCTACGGGCCCGGCGCCACCGCACAGCAGGTGGCCGAGCAGGTGACCGACAAGTTGGAGCGCACGCTACAGGAAGTGCCTTTTGCAGACAAGATCCGCAGCTATTCAAAACCGGGCGAGTCGCAGATCATCTTCCAGATCAAGGACTCGTCGAAGGCCGCCGAGGTGGCCAATGTCTGGTACAGCGTCCGCAAAAAAATTGGTGACATGAAGGGCACCTTGCCTGCAGGCGTGCAGGGCCCTTTCTTCAATGATGAGTTTGGCGATGTTTACGGCGTCATCTATGCACTCGAATCCGACGGCTTCAGCTATGCCGAGGTCAAGGTTTTTGCCGATGATGTGCGCCAGCAGTTGCTGCGCGTGCCGGATGTGTCAAAAGTGGCGCTGTTCGGCGTGCAGGACGAAAAGCTCTTCATCGAAATTTCACAAAAGCGCCTGGCGCAGCTGGGGCTGGACTTCAACCAAGTGCTCACCCAGCTCGGCCAGCAGAACGCGGTGGAGTGGGGCGGCGCCATCAACGCGCCGACCGATTCGG
>JANYFF010000485.1 GCA_025362825.1 Polaromonas sp.
GCGAAAACAGCCATCCACATCGTGGCTGTACCGAAAACGGCCATGACCAGGAACACCGACTTGATGCCCAAGGCCAAGGTAATGTTCTGCCACAAAATTCCATGAGTACGCTTGGACAATTGCACCGTCTCGGCAACCCGCTCCAGGTTGTCGTTCATGATGACGACGTCGGCTGCCTCCATTGCTGTGTCGGTGCCGGCACCCCCCATGGCGAAGCCCACATCTGCCTGCGCCAGCGCCGGCGCGTCATTGATGCCATCACCCGTCATGCCTGTGGCGCCATAGCGTTGTTGCATGTCTTTAATGGCGTCCAGCTTTGCTTCGGGCAGCAGATCCCCACGGGCGTCGTCAATGCCTGCTTCGCTTGCAATAGCTTTCGCAGTTGCACTGTTATCGCCTGTCAGCATGACGGTAGTGACACCTAAAGCCTTCAGATCTGCAATCGCTTTGCGCGAAGTTTCCTTTATGGTGTCGGCCACAGCAAATAACGCCAGGACCTGTTTGTCGTTTGCAAGCAAGGTGACCGTCCGCCCTTGCTTTTCATGAGTTGCCAGTTCTGTCTTCAGCTCAGGTGAGGAGAGCCCGTTTTCCTCAATCAGGCGGTGGTTTCCCATCGACAGGGTTTGACCAGCAACGCTTCCCTGGACACCACGGCCAGGAATCGCTTTGAAATCCTGGACCTCCAGAATTTCCCCCTGAAGACTGGCGGCAATCGCTTTGGAGACTGGGTGGTCGGACCGGGAGGCCAGACTGAAAGCCGCTTGGTTCGAGGATGCTTCGTTCGCATCACCCCACATCCGTGACGCGACCAGCTTGGGCTTGCCTTCGGTAATGGTTCCCGTTTTATCCAGCGCAATAGCCTTCAAAAGCCGGGCGTCCTCAAGGTAGGTTCCGCCCTTGATCAGGATGCCGCGGCGCGCTGCTGCGGACAGTCCACTCACTACAGTAACCGGTGTGGAGATAACCAAGGCACACGGACAGGCAATCACCAGCAAGACCAGGGATTTGTACAGTGCTTCCTGCCACGTGAGGCCCAGTAAAAACGGCGTCAGTACTGCCACGGCCACCGCGATGGCGAACACGGCGGGGGTGTAGATAGCGGCAAATTTATCCACAAATCGCTGGGTGGGTGCACGTGTGCCCTGCGCCTCTTCCACCGCATGAATGATGCGCGCCAGCGTTGTGTTGTTCGCTGCAGCCGTCACCCGAATCTCCAGTTCACCCGTTTCATTGATCGTACCGGCGAATACCTGGTCACCGGGTGCCTTGTCCACAGGAATGCTTTCACCCGTGATGGGTGCTTGATTGATGGCGCCGTTGCCTTTGATGACTACGCCGTCTAGTGGCACTCGCTCACCAGGCTTGATGCGAACCGTGGCGTCGAGCGGAACGGATGCCACTGGCGTCGCAGTCCAGGCGCCATCGGATGAAAGCATCAGGGCTTCTGCTGGCGCCATATCCAGTAGACCCTTGATGGAGTTCCGGGCTCGGTCCACCGCTTTGGCTTCAATCAACTCTGCGATGGCATACAAAGCCATGACCATTGCTGCCTCCGGCCACTGGCCGATCAGGAACGCCCCGGTCACCGCTACAGCCATCAAAGCATTGATGTTCAATTTGCCTCGGAACAGTGCACCCATACCTTTTTTATAGGTATCGATGCCAGCTAACCAGATCGCAACTGCAGCCACAGCCATCCCTGCAATCTTCCAGGCAATGGTCTCTGGTGCGAAATACGAAATAGCCTCGGCCCCTATTGCCAAAGCAAGAGCTGCAACCAGGCGCGAAATGCCGCCATTGAAACCACCTTCATGGTCATGGCCATCGTCGCTCACATTTTCGTTCTCAGTCCCGTCTGCCCCCTCCGATTCGACCGGCTTGGGATCAAACCCGGCCTTTCGGATAGCTTCTAAAGCCAACGGAAGAGACGCATCAGACGCGTCAATCTTGAGGGTGCGCGCTCCCAACTGAAAACCCAAGGAGCGAATACCAGAAACAGGCTCCAGAGCGCGCCGTATCTCGGACTCTTCAGAACTGCAATCCATGGTGGCGATGCGAAACAGGTTGCCACCTAAAGCCGGTTTTTTGGTGACCCTTTCAACGCCTGGCGACGGGGCGCGGCAAGCCGTAGATCCGCAAGAATC
This sequence comes from Polaromonas sp., assembly GCA_025362825.1. GTDB lineage: Bacteria > Pseudomonadota > Gammaproteobacteria > Burkholderiales > Burkholderiaceae_C > Polaromonas. Next base: position 2,145 of record JANYFF010000485.1, read on the forward strand.
CGTAGATGGGGAAAGCGTATTTTCTGGTTTCATGGCTTAATTGGAAACCTTGTAGCGACCTTAAGGTCAAGTCAGTCTCTTGTTGCCCCTTCAAATACAACGGGTTTCCGTCGAAAACAGCGTATTCCCCCACGGAGTCCATATGAAAATTGGTGAACTTGCCCACGCCGCAGGCACCCAAAGCGAAACCATTCGCTACTATGAGCGCGCTGGTCTCTTGCCAGAGGCTGCGCGCACCGAGGCAAATTACAGGGACTACCACCCCAGTCATATTCAGCGCCTGGCGTTCATTCGTCATTGCCGCTCGCTGGACATGACACTTGAAGAGATCCGGACGCTTCTCCAGTTCAAGGATGCGCCAGAAGAAAACTGTGAACGGGTCAATGCACTTCTTGACGAGCACATCGGGCACGTAGCCACACGCATAAACGAACTCAAGATTTTGCAAAAAGACTTAAAGGCTTTGCGGGAGCAATGCACAACTGACCGTATCGCCTCGGAGTGCGGCATCCTGAATCACTTGGAAGAGGCTGCCAGGCTTACTCCGGAGCAAAATATTGATCGCAATCACTCAGTTCACGTTCACGGCGTTCATCAGCGAGTGGGTAGCGCGGCAAGAATCAAGTCAAAAGCCAGGAATTCGTATAAACGTGTCAACGGAGCTACGGATGCCTGAACGAGTTTCGCAAGTCCGTAGCGCTTTTCCGATTCCCTAAACTGCCCTGCGATGAAAAATTAACCAAGTTGCCAAATATAACCAAGTAGGTTAAAATTATTTCTGTGGAAAAGAGCGTCCCTCACTGCAAATTAGCCGTAGCCCAAGCGATGGTGGAGGCCGGAAAGGTTCGCTCCACATTTTCGGCATTGAGCGGTGGTGCTGAAATGGGTTTTGATTTTGACGGGATGCTTGCTGTCGTCATGGCCATGACGACATCCGACTTCTACAAGAGCATGACCAGCCACGCAGACCACCAAGTCTGGCAGGACGTGTACCGACCGACCACGCCGGCTGGCGAGGTTTATTTGAAGCTGACAGTGATCAATGAAGTGCTCATCGTGTCTTTCAAGGAGTTATGAAATGAAATGCCCATCTTGCGCGTCCGCAACCCTGGTTAGCGATACACGCGACATGCCCTATACCTACAAGGGAGAGGCGACTGTGATCCCTGCGGTGACTGGCGACTTCTGCCCGGCATGCAACGAAGCGGTACTGAACATGGCGGAGTCGACACGTACCAGCGCGGCCATGTTGGCTTTCAACAAACAGGTCAACGCCTCCATCGTCGATCCGGGATTTATCGTCGGAGTGAGGAATAAGCTCGCCCTGGACCAGCGCGAGGCGGCGGAGATCTTTGGCGGTGGCGTGAATGCGTTTTCGCGCTATGAGAATGGTCGGACCAAGCCACCCTTGGCGCTGGTAAAACTGCTCAAGGTATTGGACCGGCATCCCGAATTGCTCAATGAGGTCAGAGCCGCTTAAACGCTTGGCTGCCCGCGTTAAAACTGTTCAAAAAGCACTCAATAGCCACAGCGAGATGACTAATCTTGCCCAATATATTGAGGCTGCCGAGCGCGACAACACGCGCCGCAGCTATGCATCGGCCATCCGCCATTTTGAAATAGAGTGGAAAGGCCTGCTGCCTTCGACGGCTGAGGCCGTTTCCCGCTATTTGGCCGCCCACGCGGCTACCTTGGCCATCAACACACTGCGCCAGCGGCTGGCGGCGCTGTCCCGCTGGCATATCGACCAAGGTTTTGCCGACCCTACCAAGTCGCCCCTAGTGCGCCAGGTCCTCAAAGGCATTCGCTCCATCCACGCCGTTCCAGAAAAGCGCGCACGCCCCCTGGAACTGGCAATGCTCCAGCAGGTCGATCAGTGGCTCGATAACGCCATCGGCCACGCCCAGCGCTCCGGCGACCGGCCAGCCTTCCTGCGCCATACGCGCGACCGCAGCCTTATGCTGCTGGGCTTTTGGCGCGGCTTTCGCTCTGACGAACTGGTCAACCTGCGCGTTGAGAACATCGAGGTCAGCGCGGGTCAGGGCATGGCCTGCTATCTGGGCCGCAGCAAAGGCGACAGGCAGTTGCAGGGCCGGATCTACCAATGCCCGGCCTTGTCCCGTCTGTGTCCCGTGACCGCCTTCAATGCTTGGGTCAGCCTGGCCGGTTTGACCGAAGGCCCGGTGTTCCGCAGGATCGACCGCTGGGGCCATGTCGCCGAGGAAAGCCTGCATGCCAACAGCCTGATCCCGTTGCTGCGCAGCCTGTTCGCCGAGGCCGGTGTCGAGTCGCCCGAGGACTACAGCAGCCACTCCATGCGCCGCGGCTTTGCCGGCTGGGCCCGCGCCAGCGGCTGGGACATCAAGGAGCTGATGGAATACGTCGGCTGGAAGGACGTCAAATCGGCCATGCGCTACCTGGATGCGTCGGGTTCGAGCCTGCAGGCCCGGTTTGAACAGGGATTGCCTGCCTCGGCGCCTGCAGCTGCGCAGCCACCACCGCCTTTGCTGCTGCTGACCGAGCAGGCCGAAGGAACAACGCCCGTGGCGGTCTTGCGCGTCACGCTGGTGCTGGCCCGCTTCAGCAAGCAGTCGCGCGGCCTGGCCCGTGGCCACCGGCTAATCGAGCAGACTTGCTTCGAGCGTTTTGCCATGCAGCGCCTGAACACCGAAGGCACGCTCTACGAGCTGGCGATTCCCTACCTGTCCCGCGAATTGCTGGACGAGGTGATTGCCACGCTTCTCGATGACATGTACCGCATCGCCGAGGACAACCAGTGCCTGCTGGAAACCTCGTTTCACGAACCCGCCACCGACACCTATTGGGATTGAGGTAATAGGTCGCCAAGGGAGGTAGGACCTGCAGTTGACCTGTCAAGCGCTCCGTTTTGACGGTGCCGCTGTCTGGGTCAGGAGCATGTCTGCATACCTTGACACACCGAATTTGAACATCCCCCTGAAGTTCACGTGTGAGAAGTGGGCTGGACCCATCCGCGCCAGCCACGCATCCTCGATCTTCTGGTTGGAACGGCGCCACTTGTCGACGGTTTCCTGCATGCGGTGAGTATTCCAGGCCACTACAAGGTTGGTTAGCAAGGTATGTGAACCGGATATCGCAATCATTTCGTCGCGCCGGCGCCCACGTTCCGGGGACACCTTGCCAAAATAGACTGCGCGCTGCAGCTGGTGTACCGACTCGCCTCGGTTCAGGATGGTGTGAATCTCGCGGCGAAACGCCGTATTGCTGAAGTAGTCGCACAAAAACAGCGTGCGCAGTAGGCGACCCAGCTGGTCGGCCGCCCTATGGACCGGGTCACCTTGCGCGGCGCTGCCAAAGCGCTGCAGGGCAACGTTGGCGCTGACGCGGCCGCTGCGAATTGACGCAGCCAGCCGCAACAGTTCATCCCAGCCCTTGCGGATAGCACCCAGTGACACATCGCGTACCAGCACCTGCTCAAGTCCTT
>JANYFF010000495.1 GCA_025362825.1 Polaromonas sp.
ACGCGCGACTGCAGGTGACGGAAGGTTTCTGGTGACCGCGCCTGCCGGGCGGTGTACGCGGCGCGGTTAGGATGGGGAGAACCAGAAAGTGCACCATGACCCAAGACCTGAACCGGCAAAACGAATTGAAGAAAAAGGAGCTGTGCGAATCATGTGCAGGCATCCAGCGAAACTGGCGCAAGGCGCCTGGCCATCCCGAACTGGTGCAGGGCGACCCGCGCCATGAAACGCGCCGCCATGGGCTCATCACCATTACCCGCTACAAATGCGACCGTTGCGGCACTGCATGGGAATACGAAAACGACAAGACCAACCAGAAAGCCGGCTGGTCGGTTGTAGGCAATTAAATACCGTACCCAAGTCTATAAAATAGAAAAGAAGACCTGGAGCCCCTGTAAAACGGGCATCTTTAGCTACTAAATAAATAGCAATTAGAGTTCGACGCATGCACTAATGACTGACATGAACAACAGCAGACAACGCATCAGCCGCCGCCGTGTGCTGCAGTACTCGGTTAGCGTGGTACTGGCCGCCGGTGGTGTGTTCACAGCTGGCTGTGCGCATGCGCAGCCGACGTACAAGGTGTCGGCAGACCAGTTGCAGCAGGCCGTGGCAAAACGCTTTCCGCGCGCCTACCCGGTTGGTGGACTGTTTGACCTCACGCTGCAGCCGCCGAACCTGCGCTTCATGCCCGAGCAAAACCGCATGGGTGCCGAGATGACGGTCGAAGCTGCGGGGCCTGCCTTGCGTCGCCCGTCTGCCGGTGTGTTTGATCTTGACTTTGCCTTGCGCTATGAAGCCAGCGACCTGTCGATTCGTGCCTCGCAGCTGCGCGTCAACGCCTTGCGCCTGGACGGCCTGCCACCCGGCCCGGCGGCACTGCTGTCAGCCTACGGCCCTGCGCTGGCCGGGCAGGCGCTGCAGGACGTGGTGCTGCACCAGCTCAAGCCGCAAGACCTGGCACTGCCCGACGGCATGGGCCTGCAACCGGGCAGTATCACCGTCACATCGGGCGGGCTGGTGATTGCCTTTGTGCCCAAATAGCTCGGGCGTTTCTCTTACAGATCCTGACGCTTTTCTTGGCCGCAACGGCGCGGGCTATGTGCACTAACGCACTGTTTTCAGAGCATCTTGACCTTAACATTTGTGGGAATGCTTCATACCTTTCTTTCCAATAATCGCGAAATCCTTGTAAGCAGATGCATGCTCAAGGTGTCTCAACGTTCTGAAGTAGATTCTGAACAAGCCGCGTCCAGATACGGCATACCGATTTTTTTGTCACAGCTCATCGAAACCCTGGCGAGGGAAAAGACGGCTGATCCGCGGAGCAGCAGGTCCGTATCGGGCCCGGCGGGCGGACCATCCGGGCATTCAGATATGGGCCAGTCGGCATCACGGCATGGCCGGGAGCTCTCAGACCATGGATACACGATTGAGCAGGTGGTCCATGACTACGGTGACTTGTGCCAGGCCGTTACAGACCTTGCGTGTGAACTCGAAGAACCTATTGATGTCGAGGAGTTTCGAACGCTGAACAGGTGCCTCGACAACGCCATTGCCGATGCTGTCACCGAGTTTTCTCGTCAGCGCCGGATCATCAATGACGACCGCGTCGAGCAGGCCATGCACCAGCGCCTGGGCTCGCTGGTGCATGAGCTCCGAATTCACAACAACGCAGCCCGGCATGCCTTCAGGGTGATCAAATCCGGCCAAGTCGGGTTTAGCGGCGCGACCGGCTACGTTTTGGAGCGCAGTCTGGATGGCATGCAGCACATTATTGACCGTTCATTTGCAGAAGTGCGGCTGGCCGCCGGCTTGCCTGCAAACCATGAGCTGATTGCTATCACTGATTTTATTGCAGAGGTCAAGGCGGCATCGGCGTTTGATGCGCTGTCCCGCAAATGCAACTTTGTGGTGTCGGTAGTGGGCCTTGGACTGGCTGTTGAAGCCGACCGGCACCTGCTGTTTTCAGCGGTTGGCAACCTGTTACAAAACGCCTTCAAGTTCACCTGCCCCGGCACTAAAGTCACCATGACGGCCTATGCAGACGATGACAAGATCCTGATCGATGTGCAGGACCACTGCGGCGGGCTTGGAGCCGGCAACAAGGACGACATGTTTTTACCCTTCCGGAAAATTGGCACCGAGAAATCCGGTATCGGTCTCGGGCTGGCCATTTGCCGGCGAAGTGTAGAGGCGAACAAAGGCGTGCTGAGTGTGCGTGATATTCCAGGCTCTGGCTGCGTATTCACGATCACGCTGCCCAGGCGCGAATTGCCAGCCGACTGAGCGGGCGTAACACCTGCTTGGCGCTCTAGGCCATCACGGCGCACCCATCATTCGGCATCCCGCATCTGACAACGTCTTACGGCAACCGCCTAATGGTGCATCGCTTGAGGTGCGGCACACTTTATGCATTTGACCATTGCAGCGTCAAAACCGCTGGGTTCTCCCCTTTGCTTTCTCGGCTTCATGGCTTTCTGCCTACCCCTACGATTTCTATGTATATCAAAATCGGCTTTGACATCGAGCTTGCCATCACCTCGCCCATGGCGCTCATCTACCTGCTGCATGTGCACCCCTCGCGTCGCGACGATCTGGTTGCACCTGAAGCGGTCTGGATAGAGCCCAACTTCGCGCGAGACGAGTACATCGACGCTTTTGGAAACCAGTGCGGCCGCGTTAACGTCCTGCAGGGCAACAGCCAGATCCGCTTTTACAGCGAGTCCATCATTCGCGACTCGGGCCTGCCCGATGAAATCAACTGGTCTGCCTGGCAGCATGATCCAACCGCGCTGCCGCCTTCCGCGCTGCAGTTTCTGTTGCCTAGCCGTTATTGCGAGGTCGACAGCGAGCTGTTGCAATTTGCCTGGAACCAGTTTGGCCACACCAACAAGGGCTGGCCGCGCGTACAGGCGATATGCGATTTTGTGCACCACCACATCCGCTTCGACTACATGGCTGCCCGCGCAACGCGCACGGCGCTGGAGGGCTACCGTGAAGGCACAGGGGTATGCCGCGACTTCACCCACCTCGCCGTCACGCTGTGCCGCTGCATGAACATTCCGGCCCGCTACTGCACCGGGTACCTGGGCGATATCGGCATTCCGCCCGTGCCCTACCCGATGGATTTCAGCGCCTGGTTTGAAGTCTTCCTGGATGACCGTTGGTACACCTTTGACGCACGGCACAACACGCCGCGTATAGGCCGTGTCGTTATGGCGCGTGGCCGTGACGCTGGCGACGTGCCGATCACCATGGCATTCGGGCAGAACACCTTGCAGAAATTCCAGGTCACAACTTATGAGGTCGATGCCTGGGGCAACGCGGTAGCAACCGTCTGATGGATGTGTATAAAGGCGGTGTGCGCCATGACTCCCTCATCATCACCTGCGAACATGGCGGCAACGACGTTCCACCTGCTTATGCGGCGCAGTTTGCCGGGCGTGAGGCCCTGTTGGCGACGCACCGCGGCTGGGACCCGGGCGCACTGGAGCTGGCCACAGAGATGGCGACAGCGTTTGAAGCGCCGCTGTTTGCATCGACCACCACGCGCCTGCTGATTGACCTGAACCGCTCCATCGGCCACAAGGATCTGCATTCAGAAGCCACGCGCGGGCTTTCGCTTGCCACGCGCCGCGAAATCGCAGCCCAATACTACCGGCCGCACCGCGACGCGGTAGAGTCTGAAGTCGCTCAGCGCGTGGCTGCAGATGAACGTGTGGTGCACATTGCGTCGCACAGCTTCACGCCCGAGTTGAATGGCGTGGTGCGCCAGGCAGACGTCGCCTGGCTCTATGACCCGCGCCGCAATGGCGAGACCCTGCTGGCATCACGCTGGCTGGCTGCGCTGAAACACCGCCGGCCCGAGCTTAGGCTGCGCCGCAACTATCCCTACGAAGGCCGTGATGACGGTCTGACCTCACTGCTGCGCAAGCGCCACCCGCGCGAGCTCTACATCGGCATGGAGCTTGAAGTGAGCCAGCGTTTTGTGCTCGATGGCGGCGCTGCCTGGGATGCGATACGTCAGGACATCATTGCGTCGCTGGCCGACTTGCTGGAGTCTGACAAAGACTAAATGCTATGGTTTAAATAGCAAGAGATGGGCGTAATTCGCGGGGGGTGGCCTGTTTTGACGGTGAAAACGGGTTTTTTAAGGGCTGTAGTCGACAACCTTTTGCCACAGCGTGATTTTCGAGCGCCCATAAAAAAAGACAGGCCGTAGCCTGTCTTTTTTGGAAGTAGCAGCAGCAATTATTTGCCGGCAGCTGCTTTCACGTCGGCCTTGGCTTCTGCCTTGACTGCGGTGGTTTCGGTCTTTGCAACGGCTTTGTCAGCAGCGGCAGAAACGCCAACCTTGGCGGCTTTTGCGTCGGCTTTCACCACGGTCTTGTCGGATTTGGCGTCGGCCTTGGCATCGACTTTTTCAGCTTTGGCCTCTGCCTTGATTTTGTCTTCGGCATCAGCCTTGGCTACTTTTGCGTGGGCCTTGGTCTTGGCTTTAGCGGCCTTGGTGTGGGCTTCGGTGGTGGTTGCAGCAGCTTTTGCATCGGCCTTTTCAACCTTGACGTCGGCTTTTGCGTCGACCTTGGCTTCGCTCTTGACAGCAGCGGCGACAGCCTTGTCGGCCTTGGCTTCTGCCTTGACAACAGCAGGGGTCGCAGGCGCAGCAGGAGCCTGTGCAAATGCACCAGCAGCAAACAGGCCGGCAATCAGGGTAGCGAGTAATTTGTTCATGAGAAAGTCCTTTGGATAAAGTAGATTAATAGTTGGTTTAACGGAGCCACATGTTCAACGGCCTACAGGCCGGATGGTTGACCCCGACACACTACGTTTCAACCCAATGCCCGAGCTTTACGTCGGGACGATGCAGTGCGTTGGTTAAAACTGCGATTTGCTTTCGCGGTTCTTGCGCTGGCGGTCAAGAAACCAGGCCAGAAAAGGCAACAGCAGCATCGAGCCGGGCACAGCCCAGATAAACAGGTAGGGGCTGACGGACGATGCAGAGCGCACCATCGCCTTGAGCTGGACTTTTTCTTCCGGCGTCCAGGTGCCGCCATTGCGCTGTTTCATCAGCAAGGGCCAGGCGCCCTTCATGTGCACCAGCTCGTCGCGAAAGCGGCGTTTTTCGCGGGTGTTGCTGGCCATGAAAGAACAAAACCACACAGGCGCTTTTTTCATCTTCGTCTGAAAGTGCATGGTTGAACCCGCGTCGAAAGTTGGCGCGGCGACCGGACGTGCGGGCGGGGCTTCTTCGTCGGTCAGCAAGATGTCGGGCACTGAAGCGTTAGGGGCGGGTTCGGACATAGCCCTGATTGTGCCTGCGAACAGCGCGAATGGCTGTTTGGGGTTGTCGGTTGCCAGCGTAACGCGACGTAGGATCAACGGGATTTTGCTGCTTATACGATAGCAAGTGACTCATATTTTCGTTGGGTCTTACGCTATTTTCTAAAAAATAACCTGAACAACCAGCCAGGCATTGGCCAGGCTGATCAGGGCAAATAAACTCCACGCCAGAACTTTCAGTACCGGTCCATTTGCAAACGTTCCCATCGTCGCGCGGCAGCTGGTAAAACGTATCAGCGGCCACATCGCAAAGGGCAATTGAAAGCTCAACACCACCTGGCTAAGCACCAGCATCTTGCCAATGCCGGCCTCGCCAAACCACCAGACACCGACAAAAGCCGGCACCAGCGCCAAGCTCCGCGTCAGCAGGCGGCGCTGCCAGCAGGGGATTTTCAGATCCAGAAAACCTTCCATCACAATCTGGCCGGCGATGGTGCCGGTAAACGTCGAGCTTTGCCCTGAGGCCAGCAATGCAACCGCAAACAAAGTGCCCGCCAGCGCGCTGCCGACGACCGGCTCCAGCAGGCGGTAGGCGTCTGCAATGTCGGTAACCGTTTTATGCCCACTGCTGTTGAACGCGCTCGCAGCAAGAATCATGATGGCCGCATTGACCAGTAGCGCCAGCGACAGCGACAGCAGGGTGTCAAACGTCGCAAAGCGCACAGCCTCGCGTTTGCCCGCCTCAGTGGGCTGCACACGACGCGTCTGTACGATCGACGAGTGCAGGTACAGGTTGTGCGGCATGACGGTGGCGCCCACAATGCCAATCGCCAGATACAGCGCGCCGGGCTGCTGCAGGCGCTCCAGGCTGGGCACAAATCCAATGGCCACGCCAAACCAGTTCGGTTGCGACATGGCCAGCTCGACCACGAAGCAGCCGGCAATGGTGAAGACCAGGCCCAGGACAATGGCCTCGACGCGCCTGAAGCCTGCGCCTTGCAGGCTCAGCACGAGCACGGTGTCAAACGCGGTAATGGCAATGCCGACGGGCACCGACACGCCGAACAGCAGGTGCAGCGCCAGCGCACTGCCCAGCACTTCGGCGAGGTCGCACGCGACGATTGCCACTTCTGCGCCTAACCATAAAAAACGGTTGACCAGCGGGGAATAGTTTTCGCGGCAGGCACGCGCCAGGTCCTTTTGCGCGATCAAGCCAAGGCGCACGCTCAGGGTTTGTAACAGCATGGCCGCCAGACTGGCCAGAAGCACTACAAACAGCAGCCCGTAGCCAAAACGCGAGCCCGATTCGATGTCGGTTGCCCAGTTGCCCGGGTCCATGTAGCCGACGGACACCAGCAACCCTGGGCCGGCAAATCGCAGCAGCTTTTTATGCAGGGGCCAGCCGGAGTCAACGTCAATACTGCCTTTGACCTCAGATGGGCAAAACGGCGCGGTAGCTACTTTGGGCAGGGAATACATAAGCGCAGATCTTTCAGGGCGAGCGCGACGACCCACCAACCAGCCCTGCACTGACCAATACGGCACTCGGGATGGCAAAGGCGCGGTTGTGCTTATCGGTCAGCGGCCCGCCGCCTGGCACCACGCTGCCATCGGCGTCATACCCGATGGCTTTGAACTTCCACACGCCGCCAATTAGCTTGAGGTTGCCGACATGCCCGCGGTCCGGCGTGTGGACGCTGTACACCTGCGCGTTGACAGGATGGAGTTGCAGGGCGGTTGGACTGTCGGCGGTCAAGTTTGTTCGGGCCGTGGTGGTGATGGCCGGATTTTCACATGGGCGCGGCGGCTTGCCGGCCCGTGTGGGCGTTCATACCAGGCCACCATTGGCCCGCAGCGTCTGGCCGTTGACCCAGCCGGCCGCGGGGCTGACCAGAAAAGCGACGGCGCTGGCAATGTCGTCGGGCGTGCCCAGCCGCTCAAGTGGCGCCATCTTGCTCAGGCGGTCAATCATCTCCGGCGTCTTGCCATCAAGAAACAGCGACGTTGCCGTCGGGCCGGGCGCAATCGCGTTGATGGTGATGCCCTTGCCGCGCAGCTCTTTAGCCATGATGTTGGTCATGGTTTCGACCGCGCTTTTGGTCGCGGCGTAAATCGCATAGCCGGGCAGCGCCAAGCCGATCACGCTGGTCGAAAAGTTGACGATGCGCCCACCGTGCGCCAGCCGCGTGGCGGCCTCGCGCAGGGTGTTGAAGGTGCCCTTGACGTTGACGGCCAGCAGCCGGTCAAAGGTGGCGTCGTCGGTGTCGGCCAGGTGCGGCATCGCTGACGGCATGATGCCGGCGTTGTTGACCAGCACGTCGATGCGGCCAAAGGCCTGGACGGCGCTGTCAAACAGCGACCTGACGGCGGCCGGGTCGGCCACATCGGCCTGCACCGCGATGGCTTGGCCGCCGCTTGAGCTAATCGCCTGCACGATGGCCTGCGCTTCGGCGGTCTTGCCGGCGTAGTTGACGACGACCGCGTAGCCCTCAAGCGCCAGACGCTGCGCAATCGCAGCCCCTATGCCGCGGGAGGCGCCGGTAACGATGGCGACCTGGACGGGTTGCGGGTTGCTTTTGTGTGTGCTCATGAAAAAACTTCTGTGTATGTGATGCGTAGTGCAGGTGTTGATGGGTCTATTGTTCTATTCATTTACTGTTTGTCGATTGGTTGGCTGGCGTTATGAGCCGGCGCATTAGCTCGCTGCTACATTGTTGATAGCATTAGGTGCCCGAAACATGAGGGTAACGGGCACATTTGGTACCTGAAATGCTCTAAAAACTTGTTTTCAGGCGCCCGGGATGACCAATTTGAGGTTTTGCGCCGCAATGCTGCGAAAACCCGCTGAAATACGTTCGTCTTCAGCTGCCATCTGCCAGAACACGGCGGCCAGCGCCCGTGCGCACTCCCACTCTGGCAGGGTCGCCGCAGTCGGCTGCAACCTGCGCGCCGCTGTATCGCGCTCGACCACCTCGCCACCTACCGGCGCGTACAGCATGGGCAGCATGTCGTAGGTGGGTGACAGCGTCCAGTCGTCGTCGGCCAGCAGCAGCGAGATGTTGCCGTAGTGCCGGTCGGTGTTGGCAATCAGCTCGCCGTAGGCGTCCAGCAGGCACAGGGTTTGCGCGTCCTGGGGAGTCAGCAGCCGGCGGCCGGCCATGCGGTTGGCGGTGGCGGCCCAGTTGTCCATCGCGCCGACGTACTGCGCGTCATAGACCATCAGCGACACCATGCCGATGCGCCCGCCCTCGGCGGTGCGGTCAAAGCGCTCGGATTCGAGAAACACGCGGCCGCCGCCGGTAAAGATCTGCGTTTTGGCCGCTGGAAGCCCGGCATCCGCCAGCGTTTGCAGTGCCAGGTGTTCGCACACCAGCAGGTCGCGCAGGCGCTGGTCGCCGGGCGAATCGCCGGGCGGCGAGAATTTCACCAGCACCGCTCGGCCGGCGGTAATGGTGCAAAACTTGGGCTGCTCGCCACCGGCTGATGAACCGCCCAGCGTGCCCTGCATCGCCAGGCTCGCGAGGCGCGGGTAATCGCCTGCGGATGCAACCCGTGAGGCGCGCTCAGGCAGTGAGTGAAAGCGCTCGAAAGCCGGCTCGCCCACCACCAGGTTACCGGGCAAATCGTCGCCAAACAGCACCATGGCGCGCAGGACGTCGTCGTCGCTCCAGTGGCCCGGGTCGGTGGCCAGCTGCAACTCGGGGTGGGCATGCGCAAAGGTGCGGC
>JANYFF010000261.1 GCA_025362825.1 Polaromonas sp.
GGCCATGGTGTTGAGCGACAGGCCCCAGCCGCCCTTGCCGCCTTTCTCCGTACTGCCTTGAATCTTGTAAACCGAACGGATCTGCAGATGGTCCTGCAGGTTGGCGCCCACGCCGGGCAGGTCCTGTACCACGGGTATGCCGTGTTGCTGCAGCAAGGCACCCGGCCCGATGCCCGATAGCTGCAATATCTGCGGCGAGCCGATGCTGCCGGCACACAAAATAACTTCGCCAATCAGGCCGCGGTCCTGGGCCGAGTCGCGCGTGGCGTGCACGGTGATGCGCTCCTGACCGGTCCAGACCTCCACACCGGTACAGCGCTTACTGCCATCGCTCTGCGTTTCAATCACCAGCTTGCTGACCTGCGCGTTGTTCCAGAGTTCAAAGTTGGGGCGGGCGTAGCAGGCAGGCCGTACAAAGGCCTTGGCGGTGTTCCAGCGCCAGCCGTTTTTCTGGTTGACTTCAAAGTAACCCACGCCCTCGTTGTTGCCGCGGTTGAAATCGTCAGTGGCTGGTATGCCGGCCTGTTGCGCTGCCTCTGCAAACGAATCCAGAATGTCCCAGCGCAGACGCTGTTTTTCAACGCGCCATTCACCGCCTGCATTGCGGTGCCGCAATACCTTCTGGTAGGGCTTTGACTTGTCTTGCATCAGCTCGGGTGCCGTGCCGCGTGCGCCGTGCATGGCATCGGCGCCCTTGTAGTGGTCTTCGTGCAGCTTGAAGTGGGGTAGCGAATGCTCCCAGCGCCAGGCCATGTCGCCGGTCAGGTGCGCCCACTGGTCGTAGTCGCGCGCCTGGCCGCGCATGTAAATCATGCCATTGATGCTGGAGCTGCCGCCCAGCGTCTTGCCGCGCGGGTAGCGCAGCGAGCGGCCATTGAGCCCGGCGTCCGGCTCTGTGTTGTAAAGCCAGTCGGTGCGCGGATTGCCAATGCAGTACAGGTAGCCCACCGGAATGTGTATCCAGTGGTAGTCGTCCTTGCGCCCCGCCTCGATCATCAGCACGCGCTTGGACGCATCGGCGCTCAGTCGGTTGGCGAGCAGGCACCCTGCGGTGCCGCCGCCGATGATGATGTAGTCGAATAGCTGGTCGTTTTCTTGCATGAGCGTTTGTCTTGTGGTTTGGCGGGCTGCGTTGCCGGCCAGGGTTTTGCGCAAAAAGAGGCGTTGAAATCATGCACGCGCAGCCTAACGCCGGGCTGACCGTCATGCAACGACATACTGGATTGTGGCAAAGCCGGCGGGGGCCTGCGGGCGGGGATTACCCGCTTGCGCCGCGACAGTACACAGAAAGCGGCAAGTCTTTAGAAACTGTAGGACGAAGGAGTAAACCAAACAGGGGGTGTCGAACAGGGGGTTTGTACAGTTAACATCGCCAACTTGTGCCCAACTTTTCTGGAAGATTGTTGGCCGTCATCCGGCCTGCCGTGTGCCTATGGACCCATCCACTCCCCGCATTGAACAGCAGGACACCCCGCAGGGGCGCGTGTTCGTGGTGCAGGGCGCGTGGACGGCCGCCGACCTGACCGCCAAGGCTGCCTGGGACACCCTGACCGCGCAACTCCGGGACCTGAAGGGCAATTTGCCGGCTTCGGGCAGGGATGCTGCTGGCTGGAATCTTGAAAACATTCAGAAATTCGACTACCTGGGCGCGCAGGTCCTGTGGAACCACTGGGGCCGTGCCTGGCCCGCGCAATTGCAGATTGAGCCCAGCCAGCGGGCGCTGCTGGAAAACGTCGCCAGTTTCACGGTCAACCCGCCCAAAGCCCGCAAGGCCGCGTGGACCGAACCGCTGGCCATCCTCGGCAACCGGGTGCTCGGGCTGGGTGATCACCTGAAAGGCTTGGTGCGGCTGGTAGGCCAGTTGCTGATCGACCTCATCCGCCTCGTACGCCACCCGCAGGAGGGCCCCTGGCGCGACCTGTCGGGCCACCTGTACCACATTGGTGCAACCGCATTGCCTATTACCGCGCTGGTCGGCTTTTTGATCGGCGTGGTGCTGGCTTACCTGATTTCGCAGCAGCTGCGCCAGTTTGGCGCTGATGCGTTTATTGTCAACATCCTGGGCATCTCGCTGATTCGTGAGCTGGGGCCGGTATTGGCGGCGATTTTGATTGCCGGGCGGTCCGGCTCGGCCATCACCGCGCAGATCGGCGTGATGCGCGTGACCGAAGAGCTCGATGCCATGCGCGTGATGGGCATTCCCCGTGGCTTCCGGTTGGTGATGCCGCGTGCGCTGGCGCTGGCCGTGGTGATGCCGCTGATCAGCGTCTGGACCACCCTGGCCGCGTTGCTGGGCGGCATGCTCGCCGCCACAGCGGCCATGGGCATCACGCCGGCGTTTTTCATCAACGCCCTGCCGGCCGCGGTGGACGTTGCCAATCTGGTGCTGGCCACCTGCAAGTCGGTGGTGTTCGGCCTGCTGATCGCGCTGATAGGCTGCCACTTCGGCCTGCGTGTGAAGCCCAACACTGAAAGCCTAGGGCAGGGCACCACGGCTTCAGTGGTGACTTCCATCACCGTGGTGATCCTGGTCGACGCGCTGTTCGCCGTGCTGTTCAAGAACGTGGGCATCTAGACCATGACTGAAGCCATCGTCGAGATCAAAAAACTCTGGACCATTTTCCAGAGCGGCGACAAGCAGTCGATCGTGCACAAGGACCTGGACTTGATAGTCGAGCGTGGCGAGGTGATGTCGCTGGTCGGCGGCTCCGGCACCGGCAAGACCGTGCTGCTGCGCCAGATTCTGGGGCTGGAGCATCCCGCCAAAGGCGAGATCATGGTCTTGGGCAAGCCGGCGGCCGAGCTGGGCAAGCGCGGTGCGGCCAGCCGTGTCGGCATGCTGTTTCAGCAGGGTGCGCTGTTCTCGGCCTTCACGGTGCTTGAAAACATCGCCTTCCCGCTGCGTGAACTCAAAACCCTGCCGCCCGAGCTGATCCGCGAGGCAGCCATGGTCAAGCTGCAAATGGTCGGCCTGGGGCCAGATGCTGCCGACAAGATGCCGAGCGATTTGTCGGGCGGCATGATCAAGCGCGTGGCACTGGCGCGCGCCCTCATCATGGACCCACCGCTGCTGCTGCTGGACGAGCCCACGGCCGGCCTGGACCCCGAGAGTTCCGACAGCTTTTGCGCCTTGCTGCGTGCCCTGCACCGTGACATGGGCCTGACGGTGGTGATGGTCACGCACGACCTCGACACCCTGTTCGAGCTCAGCACCCGGATTGCTGTGCTGGCCGACCAGAAAGTCATCATCAATGCCGCGCCCAAGGAGGTGGTGGCTTTCCCGCATCCGTTTATTCACGAATTTTTTCTCGGTGAAAGGGGGCAGCGTGCAATGGAGTTACTGCGCGAATACCCCTTCACCATCTGATGCATGCCTGCAAATTCATTTTTTGGGCGAACTGCGGCACTGAGCGTGAGCGAACCCGCAGCGTTCGGCGGTGCTCGCAATCCTCATGTACACAAGTACATTCCGGTTGCTGCGCGCCGCGCGCCTTGCATTTCATCCCAAAAACCTGAATTTTCAGGCACGCATCCCTATTTGTAATAAAGAGGTTTTCAAATGGAAAACAAAGCGCACGCCCTGGCCGCTGGCCTGTTTGTACTGGTTGTCACCGCCTTGCTGGCCCTGCTGTCGATCTGGTTGATGCGCGACACCACCGAGCGCGATCTGTACGAGATGACCACCGCTGAAACCATCTCCGGCCTGCAGCCGCAGGCTGCGGTGAATTTTCGGGGTGTGCCGGTTGGCAAGGTCGAGTTCATCGGGTTTGACAGCAAGATCAAGGGCAATGTGCTGGTGCGTATTTCGGTAGACCGCGGCGCACCGGTGACCAAATCTGTTTTTGCCACCGTGGCTTCGCAGGGCGTCACGGGTCTTGGCTTTATCCAGCTTGACGACACCGGCCAGTCGGCGGAGCGGCTGGTCCCCAACGACCAAGACCCGCCGCGCATACCTATCAAGCTGGGCGGGCTCGACAAATTGCTCAAGCAGAGTGAAGTGATCTTCAAGCAGGTCGAGCAAGCCAGCACCCAGCTGAACAAGCTGCTGTCGGACGACAACCAAAAAGCCATCACCGGGGCGGTAACTCAACTGGGCGGTGCTGCCAAAAGCATTGACCAACTGGCTGTCGGCATGAACTCCACCCTCAACGCGCAGTTCGGCCCCGACAAAGTCAATATACCTGCGCTGGTCAAAAATGTTGACGCCACCATGACCTCGCTGCGTCGCACCTCCGAGCAGGCCGGCGCTACCGTCGCAGAGGTCGGCATCACCGCCAAAAAGCTGAACGAGAAAGGCGGCCCGCTCGACAAGCTATCTGAGGGCGGCACGGCCCTTGCCGCGGGCGTTGAAACCTTCAGCGCAGCGACCTTGCCCAAGCTCGGCGAGGTGGCTGACGAGACGGCCCGCGCCATGCGCCAGCTGCGTCGCACCGTCAACAACGTCGACGATAACCCGCAGGCCCTGATCTTCGGCAATGGGCCGCCGCTACCCGGGCCGGGTGAGCCAGGATTTTCGGCAACAGGAGCGAAGAAATGAAAAAACCCGCCAATCCACATAACACGCATGCTATTAACTTTATAGCTAAAGGTGAACATAAAACGGGGGCTACGGGCCGATTCGCCTCTTTTTTTGCAATATCTGCACTACTTGCGCTGTTAACGGCTGGCTGCTCGTCTTTGCCCGACAAACCCGCCCGATCGCTGATGTATGACTTCGGACCTGGCGCGCTGGCGACAGCGCCTGCGACGCGCCAAGCACCGTTGCCGCCGCTGGCCATCGATGACATCAGCACCTCCGGCGGCGCGCTTGACAACATGGCTGTCCTGTACCGCCTGGGCTACGCCGACACGCAGCAACTGCGCCCTTATTCCCAGGCCCGCTGGAGCATGCCGCCTGCGTCGCTGGTACGCCAGCGCCTGCGCGACCGCTTGAGCCTGCGACGAGCCGTGTTCGGCGCTGGCGACAGCGCTGCGCTTAACCGCAGCCAAAATGCCGTGCTGCCCTTGCTCATGCGCATAGACCTTGAAGAATTCAGCCAGCTCTTTACCGCGGCAGACACCAGTGTCGGCCTGGTGCGCATGCGCGTGACGCTGCTTGAAGTCACACCTTCTGGTGAAAAACTGGTGGGCCAGCGCACGGTCATCATGCAGCGGCCCGCACCGAGCGCTGATGCTGCCGGCGGTGTGCGTGCGCTTACCGACGCAACCGACGCCGCCATCGACGAAATCGACCAGTGGCTGCAGCAGTCAACCGTGCGCTGAGCCCAGCAGCTGCAGCACCGACGCCTGGCCACCCATGAAAACGCTAGAAGAACAACTCAATGTTGCCGGCCTGCAGGTGTCGGGCTGCTGCGAGCGCCTCAGCAGCTATGGCGTTGACCTGCTGCAGACATCGCCACTGCTGCAGGACCTGTCGCCTGCGGAGGCCGACGTGCTGGGCGCGTCCATGTTGCTGGTGCGCGCAGAGCCCGGCAAGGTGCTGATCCGCGAGGGCGATGCCGGTGAATGGATGATGCTGCTTTTGAAGGGCACGGTCGATGTCACCAAGCGCGTGGAGGCGCCCGCGTCAGCAGAAGACAAGACCCCCATGAACTCGCGCGTTGCCGTCATACAGCGCGGAGCCGCCATTGGTGAGATGTCGATGCTCGACAGCGAGCCGCGTTATGCCAGCTGTACGGCAATAGAAGCAGTTGAAGCTGGCGTGCTGGGGCGTCACGAAATCGCGCTGCTGATCAGGGACCACCCGGCAGTCGGTGCCAAGCTGCTGGTCAAGATCACGCAGATGATGGCCCAGCGCCTGCGTAATACCAGCAACCAGCTGATCAAGTTGTTGCAGAAGAATTAACTGGGGTCAACTCTGCGCTAATAGCTTGACGTTTTCAACGTCCACCCGCCACATCAAGCAGCGCACCCGTGGTGTAGCTGGCGTTGTCTGACATCAGCCAGATGATGGCTTCGGCGATTTCTTCGGCCTGGCCTGCGCGCTGCATTGGTATCTGCGGCGCCAGATCACGGGCGCGGTTTGGCAGGCCGCCTGAGGCGTGGATCTCGGTGGCGATCAAGCCTGGCCGCACGGCATTGACGCGTATGCCTTCACCCGCAACTTCTTTTGCCAGGCCGGTGGTGAAGGTGTCGATGGCGCCCTTGGCTGACGCGTAGTCAACATATTGGCCCGGTGAGCCCAGGCGGGCTGCGGCGCTCGACATATTCACGATTGCGCCGCCTGCTCCGCCATGGCGCGTGCTCATGCGCCTGACGGCTTCGCGGGCACACAAAAAAGAGCCGAATACATTGACCGCAAACATGCGCTGCAGCCGCTCCAGTGTCATGTCTTCAACGCGGCTGGTCTGGTCTACCACGCCGGCGTTGTTGACCAGGGCGGTCAGTCGGCCGAGCTTGGCATCGACTTTTTTGAACATCGCGACGACGTCGGATTCATTGGCCACATCTGCCTGCACCGTCATGGCCACGCCGCCGTCGGCGCGTATCAGGCGCACCACTTCATCAGCGGCCAGAGAATTGGCGGTGTAGTTAACCGCCACTGCGTAGCCGCGCCGCGCCGCCAGCAAGGCCGTCGCCGCGCCAATGCCGCGCGAGCCGCCTGTAATCAAGACTACCTTTGTCAAAACCGTTCTCCTGCAAAAAAGGGGAAATCCGTGTACAAACCAGTACCAAACCCGCCTCAAGCACCGACAGGCTTTTCAATGTACTTCAATAACGGCGATGCCTGCGCCACAAAAACCGGAGACTTCTTTGAACACTGTCATTGATTATTATTTTGCGCCCCAAAGTCCCTGGACTTATCTCGGCCACGAGCGCTTTGCGCAAATGGCCCACAAGGCCGGCGCAACGGTGCGCATGTTGCCTGTAGATCTGGGCCAGGTCTTCCCCGTTTCGGGCGGCCTGCCGCTCGGCTTGCGCGCGCCACAGCGCCAGGCCTACAGGCTGGTTGAATTGCAGCGCTTTTCAGACCACCTGCATGCGCCCATCAACGTCAAGCCAAAGTACTTCCCTGTGGCCGGAGACGCAGCGGCGCGCCTGATCATCGCTGTCGGGCTGCACGATGGCACGGATGCAGCCATGAAAATCGGTGGCGCTATTTTCAGTGCGGTATGGGTGCGCGAGCGGGACATCGCCGACGCGGTCGTGCTGGCTGAACTGCTGGCTGAAACCGGCCTGGATGCCGCGCGGCTGGCGCAATCGCAGGCGCCAGATATTCAGGCTATTTACGAAGCCAACACCAAACAGGCAATTGATACCGGCGTATTTGGCGCACCGAGCTATGTCGTCAACGGCGAGCTTTTCTGGGGCCAGGACCGGCTCGATTTTGTTGAGCGAAAGCTGCAGTCAAGCTGAGCTTTTTTCTTTGCTGCGTCTGGTTTGCTGGCGCCGCAGTTTCAGTCATTTCCATTTTTTAAAGGCAGTTATCACCATGGGTCAATTCATCACGCTTACCGCCGCCGACGGCTTCACTTTTCCCGCTTACATCGCCGAGCCGCAGGGCCAGCCCAAAGCCGCCATCGTCGTGCTGCAGGAAATCTTTGGCGTCAATTCGCACATTCAGGACGTCACCGACCGCTATGCCGCACAGGGCTACCTGGCTATTGCGCCGGCCACGTTTGAGCGCGTCAAGCGCGATGTCGACCTGGGCTATACCGAAGCCGGCATGAAGGAAGGCATCGCCCTGAAAGCGGCCGTCACGGCCTTGCCGGGCGAAGGCGTGATGCCGGACATCCAGGCCGCCATAGCCCATGTCGCCAAAGCATCGGGCGGTAAAAAAGTCGGGTTGACCGGCTTTTGCTGGGGCGGCCTGCTGACCTGGCAGGCCGCCAGCAAACTCGGTGGCCTGGCCGCTGCCGTGCCCTACTACGGCGGCGGTATGGTGGCCGAGGCCGAAATAGCGCGCCAGCCAAAGGTGTCGGTGCTTGCGCACTTCAGCGACCACGACCATTCTGTGCCAATGGAAGGCGTCGAAGCCTTCAAAAAAGCCCATTCCGAAGTTGAATCACACCTGTATAACGCCGACCACGGCTTCAACTGCGACCAGCGCGGCGCCTACAACGCCGAGGCGGCCCAACTCGCCAATCAGCGCACGCTGGCCTTTTTTGCCAAAAACCTGGCCTGACGCATCAAAAAACCGTCTGTCAGGCGGTTTTTGTCTTTTCAACGCTGTTAAGGAGTCATTTTGGCCCGCGGCTCCCGTGTTGTGTGCACCTATTGCTATTTATTTCATAGCATATATAGGACTACCAGCCTTCAGCGCTGCGCCAGGTTTTCTGCACCGCGCACGTTGAAGCTGGTGAGCTCCTGGCGAGAATAAGTCTGAATCTGGCCAGACTGGCTGAACTGTTCAAAGTCGCTGGCCACAAAGTTGCGCAGTGCCGGCACATACCAGAAGGTTTCCTTGAAGCGGATGGTATAGCTGCTGTTGCGGCTGAAGTCCTTGCCGTTGCCAAAGCCTGTGGCTTCAATCTTCCAGGCTTCAAATTGTCCTGCCGGCACCTTGATGGTTTCCTTACCCACTACGGTCAACGTGCCTTCGCGGTCCTCGGTGCCGTTGGAGGCGCCGACGTTGTTGTAGCGCAAGGTGTGCTTCAAAGGCTCGGTGTAGCCGGCTTTCAGGGTTGTCGGCAGCCATTTGTAACCTGGTGAATATTCGCGCCGGAAGCCGTCTTTGCTTTGCAGAAGGGTGATCGCCCCATCGGGCGCCCAGGTTGCATAACCGCCACTGAGTTTGATGGAGCCGTCGCTGTTGAAGCTGTCGATGCGCCGGCTCCAGTTGGCCACCACTTCCTTTTTAAATTTGTCCACCGTCTGGTAGCGCCAGAGGTCGCCGGTGGTCATGCCGAAGCTGTTGCTGAACATGCCAGGGCGGGGGGCGCCGGCTGCAGGTTTTTGCGCTGCAATCGTGGCCAGCAGTTCTTCGGTACGCTTGTTGACGGCCGTCTGGTCCACGCTGCCGTCGGTGCTGGCCATCATGAAAGCCGTGCCGCCAGGCTGTGCGGCGGCCTGCGCCATGTTGTCGCGCGCTGTGGCGGCGGACGCGGTATCACCCAGGGTGAAGGCGGTCAGCACGTCCCGGGTTTTGAGGGTCGCCTTGCCGGTGCGCAGGTTGGTCTCACTGTTTTCTGTCGCGACGATGCTGTTGATCTCGGGAACAAACCAGGTCATCAGGTCACCGGCAAGCTCAACGCCAGCCGCTCCGGACGCATCGGCGCCGCGGACGTCTGCACCGCGTATCAGCCGATGGATGCGCCAGGCCATGAACTGGCCAGCGGGCGTGCTGATCTTTTCACGGCCCAGCACCTCCAGCGTACCGCTGCCGTTAAAGGTTTTTTCAGTGCCGTCCTTGTACTTGCTGCGGATGCTGTAGCTGATGGCTTCCTTGAAGCCGGCGCGCAACTGCGACGGCACCAGCTTGTAGCCCTCACTGTAAAACCGTTCTCGCTCGGCGTTGCGGATGTAGCGTGTTTGCCCCGCAGCGTTGGCTACCTGGGCGCCATCGTTGATCAGGTTGTCACCGTTGGCAGAAATGCTGGACACCCTGCGCGCGTAATTGCTGCGCGTACCGTTCAACTGGTTTTCAGTGGTGTAGTTCCAGGAGTCGCCAGCCGAATAGCGCGCTGCAGCGGTAGCAGCCGCAGCGACCTGTTGCGTTGCAGGCCGGGCTGGCGGTGCGGGCGGAACCACCGCCACGACAGCCTGCGGCTGCAGCCGCGCCAGGCGCTCGCGTGCAGCGGCGGCATACAAGCCATTCGGGTAACGACCCAGGTAGGCCCTGACCTCAATCGGCACGTCACTGGTCTTGACGGCATCCCACAGCGCGTTTTCAACCGCTGCACCGGCGCCGCCATCGGAGGCAGCGGGCGCGCCCCTGAAATAAAAATCGCCTTCCAGTGAGGTCACTTCCCACGGCACCTGCTTGCCCTGTGATTCGCGGCGGACATTTGAACGCACCTGCTTGAACACGTCTTCAATCTTGCTGCCGTTTTGCCGCATGGCGGTCAGCAGGTGCTGGGTATACAGGCC
>JANYFF010000541.1 GCA_025362825.1 Polaromonas sp.
GGTTTTTGGAAACAGTGAGCATCAGCAAATTATGCCGCCAGAGCCGCGGGCGCTTCACGCCAGAGGCTAATCGCGGTAGGCTATTCATTCTTCGGACGCATCAATCAACCCCACGCGCGACAAACCCGCAGCCATGCTTCATTCAAAAACACACCTGCGATCGCGGCCGGTTTCTGCCGGCCAGCTGCGCGCGTTTGAAGCCGTTGCACGGCACCTCAACTTTCGCGCTGCGGCTGAAGAACTGGCGCTGACACAGTCGGCCGTGAGTCGACAAATCCAGGGCCTCGAAGACGATGTCGGCGCCAGCCTGTTCCATCGCCACACCCGGGCGGTGGAACTGACAAGCGCGGGCGCCCTGCTGCTGCGCGCGGTGTCGCCCTCGCTCGACCGTATCGACGGCGCGGTGCGGCAGATACGCCAGAGCGCTGGCCGCAAGAGTGTCTCGCTTACGACTTTCGCTTCGTTTGCGTCGATGTGGTTGATACCTCGCCTTGAGGCTTTTCAGCAAGCATATGCAGATATCGACATCCGGATTGATGCGTCAGACGTGGCAGTTGACCTGGAGATATCGGACCTTGACCTGGCCCTGCGTTACGCGCCTGCCAGCCAGGTACCGGCGCACGCGATCCGTCTGTTCGGCGAACAGATGACGCCGGTTGCCAGCCCCTGGCTGCTGAAAAGTGGTCCACCTCTGAAAAAGCCCGGTGACCTCGCCCGCTTCACTTTGATCGAGGCCGGCGACGCCCACCACACCCACCTGGAGTGGCTGAGCTGGCGCCGGTGGCTGGAGGCCTATGCAACATCGGCGCTGGAACCCAAACGCTGGCTCTACTTCAACCAGGCCAACCAGATGGTGCAGGCCGCACTGACCGGCCAGGGCGTGGTGCTGGCACGACTGCCACTGGTCGCCGAAAGCCTGGCATCGGGCGACCTGGTCGAGCCGCTAAAGCACATGCGGCTGGAGTCCCCCATGGCCTACTGGCTGGTGACAGGACAGCGCAATGTAGCCCGCCCGGAAGTCATTGCCTTTTGCGACTGGCTGCAGGCACAGGCCGCGCTGACGAAAAAGGCGTTTGGCGATGCCTGAAGGCCCAGCGGCAGTTCAAGCGTTTCACTCAACCTTGACCTTGGCGCCCCGAACCAGGTTGACCCAGAACTTGCCGTCATCTACCAGAAAGCTGCTGAACTGCTCGGGTGAACGCGAGACCGAAACTTCAGTGCCCTCGCGCGCCAATTGCGCCTTGACGGCCGGCTGGTTCATTGCTGTAACTGTTGCGTCATAAACCTTCTTGACGATCCCCGGCGGCGTGCCTGCGGGCAGGAACATGCCGTACCAGAACTCCAGGTTGTATTCAGGAAGGCCAGCTTCCCTCATGCCAGGTACATCGGGCACGAGCGGAGACCGCTCACGTGTGCTGACCGCAATGGCGCGCAGCTTTCCGCCCTGCGCCTGCGGCAGCACCGATGGTGCGGTGCCGAAGGTCACCTGCGTGTCACCCGCCATCACGGACTGGATGGCCAGCGCACCGCCGCGGTAAGGCACGTGCGTCATTTCTGCGCTGGTCAGCATGGTGAAAAGCGCTGCACCCAGATGTGGCGCCGAGCCGTTGCCCGAGGTGGAGTAGTTGAGCTTGCCGGGATCCTTTTTGGCGGCAGCGATCAGCTCGGGCACCGTGCGTATCGGACTGCTTGCGCCGACGGCCAGAACCAGCGGCGAGGTTGTCATCTTGCTGACCGGAAGCAGGTCGCCCGGGGTGTAAGTCAGTTTGTTATTGAGCGCCGGGTTGACCGAGATGCTGCTGGGGCTGGCGATCAGCAGGGTGTAGCCGTCAGGTGGCGCATGGGCCACGATGTCTGCTGCGATGCTGGACCCGTTGCCTGGCTTGTTGTCGATGACCACCGGCTGCCCCAGCGCCTTGGCCAGCTCGTTGCTCATGGCGCGGGCCACCAGGTCGGCAGCACCTGCAGGTGCAAAGCCGACGACGAGGCGGATGGGCTTGTTGGGATAGGCCGCAGGCTGTGCCGAGGCCGCAAAGCCGAAGATGCCCAGCGTCAGCGCAACAAGCAGATTTTTGTTACTCATGGGGAGGTCTCCTTGTCGGGATAAACATCAGGCTGGGACCGGCATGCGAAGCACTATCTTCCCGACGTGGCCGCCGGCCTCCATGCGTGCCTTGGCTTGCGGCAACTGCTCGAAGTCCATCACCTGATCAATCTGCGGCAGGATGCGCCCTGCCGCAATGTGCGGCATCACCTCGGCGACGAAACGCGGCACGGCCGCGGCCCGCTGGTCCTTGGTGCGCAGCTTGTTGGACACGCCAAACAGGGTCAGGCGCTTGGCATGCAAGGCCTCCAAATCGATCTCGGCGCTCACCACGCCATCCACATAGCCCACCGTTGCTAGCCGGCCCTCGAAGGCCAGCGTCCGCACGCTCTCTGCAAACACCGTGCCGCCCACGGTATTGATCACCAGGTTCACACCCTGCTGACCGGTGGCCTCCAGGGCTGCCGCTGCGAAATCGGGCTTGCGCGTACACAGGGCAACATCCAGCCCGAGTGGCTTGAGTAACTTGAGTATGGCCAGCTTTTCCGCCGAGCCCGAGGTGCCGATCACATGCGCACCCAGCGCCTTGGCCAGTTGCAGCGAGGCCACGCCAACGCCCGAAGACACGCCGTTGATCAGCAGCCACTCGCCGGCCTTCAGGCGGCCCTGCAGCACCAGCATGTCAAAAGAGACCAGAAAGGTCAGCGGTATCGCTGCGGCCTGCTCCCACGACAGATTCGCCGGCACGGGGATGGCCTCGGCCACTTCCATGAGCGCATATTCAGCGAAGGCACCGGCGCAGCGGCCCATGACGCGATC
Organism: Polaromonas sp.; assembly: GCA_025362825.1. Lineage (GTDB taxonomy): Bacteria > Pseudomonadota > Gammaproteobacteria > Burkholderiales > Burkholderiaceae_C > Polaromonas. The sequence continues at coordinate 2,864 of JANYFF010000541.1, forward strand.
GCCCGGCTTGAAGGCGCCAGCCTCTGCACCTGCCGCCGTGACTTCACCTGCGCCTTCGCCCCCTATGGCTTTCCAGCTGCCGGCCTTACCATGCAGGCCATGGCCCAGCAAAAATTCACCGCGGTTCAGTGAGGCCGCATGCAGGCGTACCAGCAGTTGCTTGGGGCCAGGCGCCGGCACGGGGCTGTCGCGCAGGTCCAGCACGGTGTCTGTGTCGGTCATTTGCATCCACCAGGATTGCATGATGTGTTCCTTTTTATGGGGTTGAAATGAATCAGCGTCCGGTGAAAACCGGTTTGCGCTTTTGCATGAAGGCGGTACGGCCTTCGGCATAGTCGGCGCTGTCAAAACAGCCGCGAATCAGCGAGGTGCACATCGCCATATCAAGATCTGGCGAGGCTTTCAGAATCTCGCGCGTGATGGCCTTGCCGGCCATGATGGTCAGGGGTGCGTTGTCGGCCATGGCATGCGTGTATTCGGCCAGCAGCGCATCAAGCTGATCAGGCGCACAAATGCGCGACACCAGCCCCAACGCTTTTGCTTCGGCCGCATCAAGGCGGCGGGCGGTAAAAAACAGGTCCTTGGCGGCGCCGGGGCCAATCAGGTCCACCAGGTTTTTCATCGCTGAATAACGGTAGCCCAGGCCCAGTCGGGCCGCGGGCACCGAAAAAACTGAATCGGTCGAGGCGATGCGGATGTCGCAGCTGATAGCCACATTCACACCGCCGCCTATGCAATAGCCGCGTATGCAGGCCAGGGTCGGCTTGGGGAAATCGTGGATGCCCATCAAGGTGGCTTCAGCCATTTTTTCGTAATAGGTCACGGCCTCGCGTGCGGCGCGCATGTCCTCAAACTGCGAGATGTCGGCACCCGACACAAAAGACTTTTCACCCGCGCCAGAGAACACCACCAGGCGCACGCGGTCGTCGACCTTCGCAACATCCAGCAGTGGCGGTACGGCTTCCCACATGTCAACCGACAGCGCGTTGTGTCGCACAGGGTTGTTAAAACGGATGTGCAGCGTCGTGCCATCCAGCCAGGTGAGCACGCGTTCGGTGCTCGATACGTACAGGGATTCGCTGGATTCAGCCATCAATAGACTCCGGTGGTTTTCATGCGGGCAAGGTCGTCCTGGCTGAGTCCCAGCTCCAGCAGGATTTCTTCTGAATGTTCGCCGCGGCGCGGGGCGGCGCGCGCAACCGTGCTGGGGGTGCGCTCCAGCTGCACCGGCTGGCCAACCAGCCGCTGCGGTCCCTGCCACTTCGAGACCACGTCCTTCACCATGCCAAGGTGCTGAATCTGCGGCTCTTCAAACACCTCGCCCATGTTGTTGATGAGGCCACAGGCCACGCCGCCGGCATTGAACTGCTCGACCCAGTGGCTGCGGTCATGCAATGCGAGGCGCCGGTTGATCTCTGCGTTGAGGGTGTCGCGGTTGACCGATCGGCCCTGCTTGTCTTGGTAGCGCGTGTCGGTCACCCACTCGGGCGCACCGAGGATGGTGCAAAAGCGCTCCCATATTTTGGAGCCGAACACCGCAATGTTCATGTAGCCATCGCGGGCCTTGTACACGCCCGTTGGGATGCTGGTCGGGTGGTAGTTGCCGGCCTGCGTCGCCACATCGCCATCGATGAGGAAACGCGAGGTTTGGAAATCCATCATGTAAACCATGGACTCCAGCAGCGAGGTGTGCAGCCACTGGCCCCTGCCGGATGATTCGCGCTCCAGCAGCGCAACAAGAATGCCTTGCGCTGCAAAGATGCCGGCGCACAAATCGGCAATCGGTATGCCGACACGCATCGGCCCATCACCGGGAATGCCGGTCACAGACATCAGCCCGCCCATGCCCTGCGCAATCTGGTCAAAGCCCGGGCGCGTCGCCAGCGGCCCGGTCTGGCCGAAGCCGGAAATACTGGCGTAAACCAGTCGGGGGTTGTCGGGCAACAGCGTTTCGTAATCAATGCCGAGGCGAAACTTCACATCCGGACGGAAGTTCTCCACCACCACATCGGCACCGGCAATCAGGCGCTTGAGCGTGGCGATGCCTTCGGCCTGCTTCAGGTCCAGCGTGATGGAGCGCTTGTTGCGGTGGGTGTACTGGTAGTCAGAGCCATCCTGCCCGCCCAGCGTGTCGTCGCCGCGCATGTGATCGGGCATCTGCACCTGGATGACGTCGGCGCCCCAGTCGGCCAGCTGGCGGCAAGCGGTCGGGCCGGCCCGGACCTGGGTCAGGTCTATGACCCGGTAGCGCGCGAGCGCGGAAGAGGCTGGCATATGCGGCATGGTGAACCTGTTTGAATTCAGAGCAGGCCGAAGTGTCATCCACGGCAGCTCAAAGTGTCAACACTTTTTTATAAATAGATAACACTTTATGGCGCCAACGTTGTTGCAGCACCGGCTTTTCCGATACCATCCGAAGACCCCGCACACCATGACATCACCCAAAGAAAAACCGGAACACGGCCTGCCACTCTTCATTGCTGAAGAGCTCAAGCACCTGATTTACACCGGTACGCTGCAACCTGGCGAACGGCTTAATGAAGCCGCGCTGGCATTGCGCATGGGCACCAGCCGTGGGCCCATCCGTGAAGCCATCCGTATGCTGACCGGCCAGGGGCTGGTACAGGCCGTGGTCAACCGCGGCGTATTCGTGCGACAGATTTCAGTACGGGAAATGCTTGAGATTTACGACCTGCGGGCGCTGGTGTTCGGCTTCGCGGCAGACCGCGCGACCGAGCACATCAACGACCAGAACAAGCAGGCATTCGAGCTGCTGCTGGCGGCGATGGACACGGCCTGCGAGGCGGGGGATGGGGACAGCTATTACGACCTGAACCTGCAGTTCCATGCACTGGTGCTGCGGTTGTCAAACAACCAGCGCGCGCATGAGGCCTATGACGACTATGTCAAGGAGTTGCACCCCTTCAGGCGCCGTTATTTCAATTCACCTGGCAACATGCGGCGCTCCAACATCGAACACCGCTCTATTTATGACGCCATTGCAAAAGGTGCAAAGGCAAAGGCCAGGCAAGCTGCCGAAAAACATGTGCTGTCAGGCCGCGCCCGGCTGCTGGCGAGCATTGACGACGCCAGTCCCCTGTCAGGCCAGGGCGTGCCCGGAGCTGGCAAATAGCGCTCCACAACGCGCGTCAGACCGGCCAGACCACCCCGTTGTCATTGAGCAGCGCATCAAGCGCAATGTCATGCGGCTCGGGCTCCATGTCGGGCAGCCAGCCGTTGGTGTAACCCAGGCCAACCGTCACCGGGCGTGGCTGCAGCGTCGCCAGCGTGCGGTCATAAAACCCGCCACCATAGCCCAGGCGGTAACCGCCAGGACCATAGCCCACGCAGGGCACAAACAACAGGGTCGGCACGATGACCTCGGTGTCCTTGGGTTTTGGAATGCCGTAGGCATCTTCTTCCATCGGGCAGCCCGGGTACCAGGCATGAAAAGTCAGGGTTTTATGAACCTTGTCGACCACCGGCAGTCCAATCCGCCTGGGCTGGGGGGAGTCGAGCAGTTCGCCGTCTTCCTTCCAGCGGTGCAAGGCAGGCAGCGGGTCGAACTCGCCCTTGATGGGCCAGTAGGCGCCGATCACCTCGTCGGTCCGCCCTACGAGCCAGATGCGCATCACACGCTGCAGCAGGTCTGCGCGTTGAAGGCGGTCAGGCAGATTCAGGCGTTCCTCAATGAGGGCCTTGCGGGTACTTAATTTGTCCATAATGTCCTGATGCTATCCAAATTTCTTTTCAGTACTGTACTTGCCGCGGCTTTCTGCACGGCGGCCATGCCGCAGACTGCGTCATCGACCAGCACGGCGGCAGGCGACAACCTCATCGTCGAGATGAACAAGGCCTTCAAGCGCGGCGACAAAACCCGGTTGTCGCAAATGCTGCCACAGGCCCGGGGCCACGCGCTTGAGCCCTGGGCTGCCTACTGGGAGCTCAAGGCCAGGCTGGGTGACGCGAGCGCGCAGGAAGTCCAGGATTTCATTGCACGCTACGCAGGCAGCTACCAGGAAGACCGCCTGCGTAACGACTGGCTGCTGCTGCTGGGCCAGCGCCGCGACTGGGCCGCCTTTGCGGCCGAGCATCCTCAATACCGCATGGGCGACGACAAGGAGGTGCGCTGCTATGCGCTGCTGGTCGAGCATCTCAAAAATCCGGGCAACGCCGCCAACTCGGCCCGTATTGCCGATGAAGTGCGCAAGAGCTGGTTTTCGCAGCGCGACGCAGACGACGGCTGCACCGCCGCGGCCGAGCGCATGGTCGGTAGCAAGAATCTGAACATTGAGGATGTCTGGCAAAAAGCCCGGCTAGCCACCGAGGCGAACCGGCCCCGGGCAGCACGCGATGCGGTGGCCATCATCTCGCCAGAATCCGTCGGCATGGTGACCGAGCTGTTCAACAGCCCGGCGAAGTTTCTGTCAGAAAAATCCATTGCCGTGCGCAAGACGCGCAAGGAGTTGATCGCGCTGGCCATCATCAAGCTGGCGGGCAGCGACAGCGATGGCGCCGTCAACATGATGGAAATTAAATGGGGCGGCCAGCTCACCAGCGAAGAACGCAACTGGGTGTGGGGCGTGATTGGCAAGCAGGCGGCCACCCGCATGGGCACCGTGCCGGCAAGTGAAGCGTTGGGCTACTTCAAAAAAGTCAGCAAGGACAGCGACCTGACGGACGACATGCTGGGCTGGAAAGTCCGCGCGGCCCTGCGCGCCGGCAACCAGCCCAGCTGGCGCGAGGTGCTGTCCGGCATCAACGCCATGAGCGCAGAAGCGCGCAATGAGCCCGTGTGGACTTACTGGAAAGCGCGTGCGCTGCTGGCCACCATACCCGCAGCACAGGCACCCGTTGCCAGCGCGGCTGGTACAGGCATAGCACCACAGCGCGCCGAGGCACTGGCCTTGATGCAGTCGATCGCCTCGGTACGTGGTTTTTATGAGCAGCTGGCGCTTGAAGAATTGGGCCAGAAAATCTCTGCACCTCCAAAGCCCGCACCGCTTGCCGCTGAGGAACAGGAAGCTGCGCGCCTGAACATTGGCCTGAACCGTGCGGCCTATGCCATCGCCGTTGGCTTGCGGCCTGAAGGCGTGCGCGAATGGAACTACAGCACCAACCTGGCCAAAACCGGTGGCATGACCGACCGCGAGTTGCTGGCTGCTGCGCAGTTTGCCTGCGACCGCCAGATCTGGGACCGCTGCATCAACACCAGCGAGCGCACCAAGGGCGTGATCGACCTGGAGCAGCGCTTCCCCACACCGTTTCGCGAATCCGTAGTGCGGCGCGCGCAGACCATCAGCCTCGACCCGGCATTCGTCTACGGCCTGATACGCCAGGAGAGCCGTTTTGTCATGGATGCGCGCTCGGGCGTCGGTGCCTCGGGCCTGATGCAGGTCATGCCGGCGACGGCGCGTGAAACCGCCAGGCGCATCGGCATGACGGGCTTCACCACCGACCAGCTGAACGACCGCGACACCAATATCGCCATTGGCACGGGCTACCTCAAGCTGGTGCTGGACGACCTGTCGGGTTCGATGGCGCTGGCCGCAGCGGCTTATAACGCTGGCCCAGGTCGGCCGCGGACCTGGCGCGGACAGTCGGGTAGCCCGACCATAGACGCCGCCATCTGGGCCGAAAACGTGCCCTTCAGAGAAACGCGTGACTACGTCAAAAAAGTGCTGTCCAACACCACCAATTACGCTGCGTTGCTGACAGGCCAGCCGCAATCCCTCAAGGCCCGGCTAGGTACCGTGGGCCCGCGCGACGCGAACCAGCCAGAGCCAGACAAGACCCTACCCTGAGCAACATCAGGGCAAACAAGACTCAGGCCGGCTTGGTGCGCTGCGAGACAAACTCGCCTTCGTAGCCTTTGGCCAGCGACAGCTTTTCAGCCTCGGTCAAAACCTTGCCGGCCAACTGGAACACACCCTGCTCTTCGTCCTTGAGGTGGTGAAACACCTTGTGGTGCAGCGCTTTCGCAGTCGCCAGCCAGCCTGGGGAGGACGCGTCGGTGTCCTCGAGTTCCTTGATCAGCTTGTCCATGTCATGGTGCTCGGCGATACCGTGCCGCGACGGCTCCTGCGTCATGTCGTGCGCAATCAGGGGCACGTAAAAAAAACGCTCTTCGGCAGCTGCATGGGCTGCAAGCTCCAGTTTCAGTTCCGTGAAAAGCAGCGCCCGCTCTGGCGTGTCGCCGGAGGTCAGGATCAGTTGGTCGGCTAGACCGCGCTGGGTCTCGTGGCTGTTGCGGAGGGCTTCAAAAATATTCATGGCAATGATTGTTAAACGCTGGTGCCAGAACGTCTGTAGGATTGCGCCGAATTTGCCCGGTCAGGGGAAATTCGTGACGCTATTTTTTTGATAGCAAACTATGCCCGTAATACCGGGGCAGCGCCCCTATTTTCTTGCTTAAACCGGGTTTTCGAGGTGCCAGAGTGGTCAGGCGGCCAGATAAAGGGCTAAATTACAGGCTATGCAAAAAATCCTCATCCTCGGCGGCACCGGCTTCGTCGGCAGTCACCTCTGCGCAAAACTGGCCGACATATCGCGCCGTGCCACCGTCGTCACGCGGCGCCGGGCCACTGCAAAGCATCTCCAGCTGTTGCCAATGGTTGACATCGCTGAAGTCCCGCAACTCGATGTCACCGCCTTGCAGTCGCTGCTGGCCGAACACGATGCCGTGATCAACCTGGTGGGCATCCTGCATGGCAACGAAGCCGCCTTTGAAAAAGCTCATGTCGAGTTGCCGCTGACGCTGGCGCGGGCCTGCGAAGCCGTCGGCCAGCGGCGCATCGTGCACCTCAGCGCACTCGGCGCGTCGCTCGATTCAGCGTCGATGTACCAGCGCAGCAAGGCGCGCGGTGAGGCGGTGCTCTTCAGCTCAGGCCTGGACATCAGCGTGCTGCGGCCCAGTGTGATTTTTGGTGCGGAAGACAAGTTTTTAAACACCTTTGCGTCGCTGCAAAAGCTGTTTCCGTTCATCCCTCTGGCGGGCAGCACCGCCA
>JANYFF010000548.1 GCA_025362825.1 Polaromonas sp.
CTGCGGCACCTTGTCGCAAAGCACCAGTCCGCAGGAAAACACCGTTCCGGCTGGAAGCCCGCCATCGTTGGCAACAATGGCGACGTTGTCGCTTTCGTGCATCGTTATGTAAAGAGGCTGCAAACTTTTTCTTCCGGATTAAATTCAGAAATCAGTAATTACTGAATCGTGATGTTGCTGTCCTTGATCACTTTGGACCACACCGTGATCTCGCTGCGAAGAAGTGTCCTGAGTTCATCACCGGTGCCTCCTTGTGGGTCTGCGCCCATTCCAGTGAGCTTGTCACGTATCTCGGGCAATGCCATGGCGGTGCCAACGCTCTTGCGCAATGCTGCAAGCACTTGAGCGGGCGCGTTGCCGGTCACAAATACTCCAAACCAGCCAAACGCACGGAAATCGGGCACGCCAGAAGCCGCCACAGTTGGAAGCTCCGGAAGGAGTGCGCTTTTGCCGGCACTGGTGACAGCGATACCCCTGAGCTGGCCGCTCCTGATGTAGGGCGTCAGGATGGCCACGTTGTCAATGCCGGCCTGGAGCCGCCCGGCGAGCAGATCCGGCATCAGCGCGCTGGTGCCTTTGTAGGGCACGTATTGCATGTCAACACCAGTCTTGCGCTTGATCAGTTCCCAGCCGAGATGCTGGGCAGTCCCAGGGGTGGAGCCAGCATAGGAAATCGCGCCGGGATTGGCTTTGGCATAGGCCAGCAGCTCGGGCAATGTTTTAACCGCAAGCGTAGGGTGGACCACCATGACGTAGGGCGACGTGGCGATCAGGCCAATGGGCACAAGCCCTTTTTCTGGATCAAAAGTGGTTGCGGGATAAAGCGCCCGATAGGTTGCCAGCTGCGATGAAGCCATCAGGATGGTGTAGCCGTCTGCATTGGCTTTGGACACGCCTTCCGCGGCGATCAGCCCGCTGGCCCCCGGCCGATTTTCAACGATGACAGGCTGGCCCAGGCTATCGCTCATCTTTTGTGCAATAAGCCGTGCGATGACATCGGTGGTTCCGCCTGCAGGCGTGCCCACCATCATGCGGATCGCCGTTGCGGGGAATTTTTCCGCAGCAGCAACACCACCTGCGGTCAGCGCAAACAGCATGGCGAGCAAGGGCCGCACAGCGAAATCGGAAAGGTACATGTTGTCTCCGTTATGGATTTGGTTTGAGCGGGATGTTTACGGACGACTGCCGATTTCGGCAGACTCACGCGTCCAGGCCGTAGCCTGTTCGCTCAGGCTCAGGCCGAGCCCTGGCCTCGTGGGAACCAGCATCCGCCCGCCACTGATCTCCAGACGTTCAATAAAAAGCGGTTCCAGCCAGTCGAAGTGCTCCACCCATGGCTCGGTCTGGTAAACCGCACCCAGGTGAACGTGCAGCTCCATCGCAAAATGTGGTGCCAGCATGACGCCGGCCTGCTCGGCCATTGCCGCAATTTTCAGGAACGGCGTGATGCCGCCCACACGTGGCGCATCAGGCATCAGAAAGTCAACCGAGCGGTTTCGGATGAGCTCACTGTGCTCAGCAAAGCTGGTTAGCATTTCACCCGAGGCAATCGGTGTGTCGAACTGTGCTGCCAGTGCGGCGTGCCCTTCGCTGTCATAGGCATCCAGCGGCTCTTCAATCCAGACGAGGTTGAACTTCTCAAAAATCCGGCACATGCGCTGCGCCGTCGGGCGGTCCCATTGCTGGTTGGCATCGACCATGATGGGCATGTCATCGCCCAGGTGCTTGCGCACCGCCTCTACCCGTTTCACGTCGAGGGCCAGATCGGGCTGGCCGACCTTGAGTTTGATGCCGCCAATACCGCGCGCGCGCGATGCGGCAGCATTCACCAAAAGCTGGTCAAGCGGGGTATGCAGGAAGCCGCCTGATGTGTTGTAGCAGCGGACTGAATCACGCTGCGAGCCCAAAAACTTGGACAGCGATAGCCCGGCCCGACGAGCCTTCAGGTCATAGAGCGCAACGTCAAATGCACCGATGGCCTGGACTGCCATTCCGCTTCGGCCCGCAGAGGCGCCCGCCCAGGAGAGCTTGGTCCATAGCTTTGAAATGTCGCTGGGATCTTCACCAATGAGTGCCGGCGCGATTTCCTTTGCGTGTGCAAATTGACCAGGACCACCGGCCCGCTTCGAATAGCTGAAGCCCAGCCCCTTGTGCCCGTCCCTGGTTTCAATCTCGGCAAAAAGCATCGCGATTTCTGTCATCGGCTTTTGCCGGCCGGTCAGGACCTTGGCGTCGGAGATGGGGTTGGCCAGCGGCAGATAACACGAGCTCACGCGAACCCAGGCAATGCTGTCACTGGCAGCGGATGAAATAGTCGTCATGGTTTACTCTTCAAGGGGAGCGGAAGTGGGCTGCGGCTTAAGCCGGGAAGGCTTATTCGATGGAGATCTTGCCGGTCTCAATAACTTTCTTCCAGCGTGCATATTCAAGCTGTTGAAAGGCAGCGAATTGCGCGGGCGTATTGGCAACCATCTCAAAGCCAATCGAGGTGAACTGCTCCCTGACCTTGGGGTCATTGAGCGCCTCAACAAAGGCCGCGTGCGCCTTTTCGCGGATGGCCGGTGGCAGACCCTTTGGCGCCACGATGGCCTGCCAGGACGTAACTTCAACATTTTTTACACCTGCTTCTGTCAGAGTCGGTACATCGGGCAGCACGGCAGAGCGTTTGGCACTGGTAATGGCCAGCGCACGCATTTTTCCGCCCTTGATGTATTGATAAACCGAGTTGATGTTCTGGAACGAAGCATCGACCTGGCCGCCCATCAGGTCTGCATGGGCCGGTGCGCCACCTTTGTAGGGAATATGAACACCCGTGGTGCCGGTCTGCTGCCAGAAGAGTTCAACGGTGAGGTGGTCACTGCTGCCATTTCCGGCCGAAGCAAAGCTCATCTTGCCAGGGTTGGCCTTTTGGTAGGCAATCACATCGGAAACACTTTTGTGAGGCGAGTTTGCCGGCACTACCAGAACGTTGGGCGATTGCACCGCTACGGTGATCAGGTCAAAGTCTTTCAGTGGATCGTATTGCATGCCCTTGATAAGGTGCGGCGTGATCACCAGCGGGCCGAGCGACGTGACCAAGAAGGTGTAGCCGTCAGCCGGGGCGCGCTTGACGAACGTGGCGCCTATGGTGCCGGTTGCGCCAGCCTTGTTGTCCACGATAAAACCCTGCTTGAATTTATCAGTGAGCCTGGGCGCTATGGCACGAGCGACCTGATCAGTAGAGCCGCCGGGCGGGAAAGGCACCACCAGCGCCACATTTTTTTCCGGCCAGCTTTGTGCCGTAGCACCAAGTGCTGCCAGGCCCAGCGCCATTGCTGTGAGGTATTTTTTCATATCAGTCTCCGGGAAGTGGCGCACCCTGCGCAGTTGTTAATGGTGAGAAAAATCGTTACCGTTAGCCGGTGTCAATCAGGCTTGGCTGCCTGAATCGCTTTAACCCAAGAATAGACAACGTTGTCATTTTTGATTTTGCTCACGCACTGAATCCGGGGCAAATTCTGCAAGGTTTTTTACTGCTTTCGCGGATTTCACGGCGCTGATTTGTCGCTCTTGTTCCTGCGGGAACAGCTGCTTGAGCTAAATATGATAACGTTGTCATTTTTACTGTCAAGTATTTTTATATGTCTGCCCCGTGAGTGCCCGGCCCAGTTAAAACCCATGGCGCCAGCCGGAGCCGGGTAGTCGGCCTGTTTTTTGCTTGCAAGACCTAGAATGCTAACGCTGTCATGCCATGACAAACCCCAATCACAAATGAACGACCGTTTTGCATTCAAAGCTGCCACCCTCCACGACGTGGCTCGTGCTGCTGGTGTTTCGCTTATCACGGCCTCCAGAGCACTGAGCAATCCGGGGCTGGTTTCGGAAAAAACCATCAAACGGGTACACGACGCCGTCGAAGCGACGGGTTACACCCCGAACCTTCTGGCGGGCAGTTTGAAGTCACGCCGAAGCCTGATGGTTGCCGGACTGGTTCCAACCATTTCTGTCGCGCAGTTTTTACCCACGGTCCAGGCCCTGACAGAATCCCTGGCTGCTGCCGGCTATCAATTGATGCTCGGCCAGACCGGTTACGACCATTCCCGTGAAGATGCACTGATCAACACCATGATCAGCCGACGGCCCGACGGCATTGTGACCACAGGCCTGGTGCATTCAATCGCAGCCCAGGAAAAACTCCGCCGCTCCGGCATCCCGATTGTCGAGACGTGGGACCTCAATGAACGCCCGGTTGACATGCTTGTGGGGTTCTCCCATACAAAGGTGGGAAGCGCAATTGCCGGTTACTTCCTCGGCAAGGGATGGACGCATCTCGGTATTGCGACAGGTGACGATCACCGCGGTACGCTGCGACGCGAAGGCTTTTTGGCCACGCTGGGCCGCGAGGTCCCGACTGCAGTTGTGCCGGCACCCAGCAGCCTTGAGCTTGGCCGCCGTGCATTGCGTGAACTGCTTGAAAAAGAGCCGCGGCTTCGGGCGGTGTATTGCAGCTCTGACCCGCTGGCACAGGGGGTTCTCGCAGAGGCACAGGCAAGAGGCCTGAAAGTACCGGAGCAACTCGCAGTGTGCGGTTTTGGCGATGCTGACTTCGCAGCGCACATGCAGCCGTCCCTGACGACGGTTCACGTCGATGGTGCGGCCATCGGGAAAATCGCAGCGAAGATGATCATCGACAGGTGCCAGGGCAAAGAAGTTGAAAGTCCTGTCGTGGACGTAGGCTTTCGCATCATCGAGCGCAGCTCCACGTCACTTTCAGCGGATTAGCTGACCGCAAAAATGGACGTTCGTTCGGAATGCCGTTCTGACACGCGCAGGCGAGCGAAGAGGAGGAAAAACCACATGGCGGGTGAATCCACTAACGTGCACGATTAGCCTGGAATCGGAACACAAAGAAAAAGGGTTTGCTGCTATTTTCATAGTAGCAAACCCTAGTATCTGGCGGAGCGGACGGGACTCGAACCCGCGACCCCCGGCGTGACAGGCCGGTATTCTAACCAACTGAACTACCACTCCTGGTAGACAACGTTCACCTCTTGCGAAGTCAAGTGCTGACGACTTGTTTTACCAACTTCACCAGAGTGAAACTGGTGACCCTAAGGGGATTCGAACCCCTGTAGCCACCGTGAAAGGGTGGTGTCCTAGGCCTCTAGACGATAGGGTCAAAAACCTTGGAACTTTCCGTCCGGACCTTCTCAAACCCGGCAAAAAACTCGAATCAAATTTTTCTCGACAACCTTTGGTGGAGGTAAACGGGATCGAACCGATGACCTCTTGCATGCCATGCAAGCGCTCTCCCAGCTGAGCTATACCCCCATTGGATCCTGATTTCTCAATTTCCGTCGAGCCTTGAATTATAGCCCGAAAAAGTGGGCTCGTTTCAAATCTTCAAACGTGCAACAACATCTTGTCTCGACATGAGTTCAAGAATTGAGTCCAGCGATGGTGTTTGCGGCGTGCCCATCAGCACGACGCGCACCGGCATGGCCAGTTGCGGCATCTTCAGTCCGGTATCGAGCAACACTTGCTTGATGGCTGCCGCGATGGCGGCCTTGTTCCACTCGCAGGCTGCCAACGCGTCCGAGAGTTTTACCAGCGCAGGGCGCACTAAATCAGGCACGTGGGTGCTGATGTCGTCGGCACTGGCTGGCGCACCAGCCACCAGCAGTTGCAGCCAGCCAGCCAGTTCTACCAGCGTGCTGCAGCGGTCCTTGAACAGCGCGCAGCCACGCACGATGCGCGCGGCATCCAGACCGGTCACGCTCTTGACAGCCAGAAAAGGCTGTACCAGTTCTGCCAGCGTTTCATCAGCCGTGGCCTTGATGTGCTGCGCATTGACCCAGCGCAATTTGGCTTCGTCAAACTGCGCTGCGCTCTTGCCAAGGTGATCCAGGTTGAACCACTGCACAAACTGCTCGCGGCTGAAAATTTCGTCGTCGCCATGGCTCCAGCCGAGGCGCGCCAGATAGTTCACCATGGCCTCTGGCAGATAGCCTTCCACCGCGTATTGCGTCACCGCTTTGGCGCCGCTGCGTTTGCTCATCTTCTCGCCCTGCTCGTTGAGCACGGTCGGCAAATGCGCATATACCGGCACGTCCTTGCCGAGGGCGCGAAAGATATTGATCTGGCGCGGCGTGTTGTTGATATGGTCGTCACCGCGTATGACGTGTGTAATGCCCATGTCCATGTCGTCGACGACCACGCAAAAGTTATAGGTCGGTATGCCCATGCCTTCGCCCGGCGCCGCGGGCCGCGCAATCACGAGGTCATCGAGTTCATCGTTGCTGATCTCGATGCGGCCCTTGACCTTGTCTTCCCACACCACAGAGCCGCCTATCGGGTTCCTGAACCTGAGCACTGGTTGCACGCCTTGCGGCACTTCGGGCAGCGTCTTGCCGGGCTCGGGGCGCCAGGTGCCGTCATAGCGCGGCTTTTCCTTGGCAACCAACTGTTGCTCACGCAGGGCATCCAGCACTTCAACGTTCATGTAGCAGGGGTAGACATGGCCAGCGGCCTGCAGCTCTGCCAACACGGCCTTGTAGCGGTCCATGCGCTCCATTTGAT
>JANYFF010000270.1 GCA_025362825.1 Polaromonas sp.
TGGCGCCTGGCGGTATGCGGTTTTCGACCAGCATCTGGCGCAAGCGGTGCGCCACCTGCTGATGCAGGGCAGTGCCCGGCACGGCCGTCAGGGAAATGATGTTTGCGCTCATTGTTAAATTTTGTATGCAAAAAAGACAGCTGTCAAATGCAATGTTAACCCTATGATGCCTTGACAAATAGTTTTTGTATGCAAAAAATAGGAGCATTCTTTCAGGAGCACCTTGCCATGTTGACGCTTGACTACCACCCCACGGGCCGCCATTTTCTGCAGATTCCCGGACCTTCGCCAGTACCCGACCGCCTGCTGCGTGCCATGAGCTACCCAACGATTGACCACCGCGGCCCCGAGTTTGGCCAGTTGGGTCTGAAGGTGCTTGCAGGTGTCAAAAATATATTCCAGACCAATCAGCCGGTCATCATTTACCCGGCCTCGGGTACCGGCGCCTGGGAGGCTGCGTTGGTCAACACGCTCAGCGCAGGCGACCACGTGCTGATGTACGAAACCGGCCACTTCGCCGCGCTGTGGCAAAAGCTGGCGGCCCGTCTGGGCTTGAAGACCGAAATCATGGTCGACCCCAGCGCAGACATCTGGCGCAACGGCGTCAATGCCGGCCTGATTGAAGAACGCCTGAAGGCCGACAGCCAGCACAGCATCAAGGCAGTCTGCGTGGTGCACAACGAAACCTCTACCGGCGTGACCAGCAACATCGCCGCCGTCCGCAAGGCCATGGACGCTGCAAAACACCCGGCGCTGCTGCTGGTGGATACGATTTCTGGCCTGGCATCCGCCGATTACCGGCATGACGATTGGGGTGTCGATGTCAGCATCAGCGGCTCGCAAAAAGGCCTTATGTTGCCCCCCGGCATTAGCTTTAACGCGCTGTCGGTCAGGGCCATTGAAGCCAGCAAAAAAGCCACGCTGCCCAAGGCCTTCTGGGCCTGGGACGAAATCATTGAAATGAACAAGACCGGCTACTGGCCGTCAACACCCAACACCAACCTGCTGTACGCCCTGAGCGAAGCCTGCGACATGCTGCGTGAGCACGGCCTTGATGCGGTGTTTGCCCGCCACCAGCGCTGGGCTGAAGGTGTGCGCTCGGCTGTCAGGGCCTGGGGCCTGCAGATTCAGTGCGCCGATGCGGCAGTGTATTCACCCATCCTGACCGGCGTGATGATGCCCGAGGGAGTGGACGCCGATGCGGTGCGCAAGATTATTTACGAGCGCTTTGACTGCTCGCTAGGTACCGGCCTGGGCAAGGTCAAGGGAAAAATGTTCCGCATCGGCCACCTGGGCGATTGCAACGACTTGACCCTGATGGCCGCGCTGGCGGGCTGCGAAATGGGCCTCAAGCTCGCCGGCGTCAAGCTCGCGGGCTCGGGCGTGCAGGCCGCCATGGACTATTTTTCAAGCCATGCGGCGGTGGTGCCGATGCGCAAGGCGGCGTAGTCGGCAGCGATGGCGGACCTGATCCGCAATCCATGCCCTCGACCCCGCACCCCCACGCAAGTAGAAAATTTGACATCACTGGAGACAAACATGCAACGCAGAACTTTTATCAACGCGACAGCCGCAACCGCGGCAAGCATTGCCAGCCCCCTGCTCAGGGCGCAAACGCTGCCTAGCGGTCCGGTCCGCATCATTGTCGGCTTTGCGCCCGGTGGCGGCACCGACATCCTGGCGCGTGTCATCGCACAAAAGCTCGGCGTGATGTGGAACATCCCGGTGCTGGTAGAAAACAAGGCCGGTGCGGCTGGCATGATTGCCGCCGATTACGTGGTCAAGCAGCCCAGCGATGGCAGCACCCTGCTGATGGCGCACATCAACAGCCACGCCATCGCTCCGGCACTGACGCCGCGCATGACCTACAGCGTCGAAAACGACTTCACGCCCATCGTGCTGGTGGGCGTTACGCCCAATTTGCTGATCTGCAACGAACAGCAGCAGGCACGCACCGTCAAAGATGTGGTGGAGTTGTGCCGCAAGAACCCGGGCAAGATCAGTTTTGGCTCAGCCGGCAACGGCTCGGCCCAGCATCTGGCGCTGGAGATGTTCAAGCTGGCCGCGAAGATCGACGCCATCCATGTGCCCTATAAGGGCTCCGGCCCGATGCTCACTGACCTGATCGGCGGGCAGATCAACTACAGCTTTGACACCATGACCGCGGCCACCCCCCACGTCAAGAGCGGCAAGGCCATTGCGATTGCCCAGACCCGCACCAAACGCGCCAAAGGACACCCGACCGTGCCGACCATGGCAGAGTCGGGCTTTCCGGGGTTTGAGGCGACCACCTGGTACGGCCTCGAAGGCCCCGGCAAACTACCCGCTGGCACGACGAAGCGAATGAATGAGGACATCAACAAGGTGCTGCAGATGCCGGACGTGATGGAAAAATTCGATCAGTACGGCGCCGAAGACGGCGGCGGCTCGGCTGAAAAGTTCGGCGACTTTATCCGGGTTGAAGCGAAGAAGTGGGCCAAGGTGGTCAAGGACGCCAACGTCAAGGGTGACGCGTGAACCCGCAGGCCAGCGAAGATAAAAAGCGCCCTCTGCCGCTGACCGGTGTTCGCGTGCTGGACATCAGCCAGGTGATGGCCGGGCCCTATGCCTGCATGCTGCTGGCCGACCTGGGCGCTGACGTCATCAAGATCGAGCCCCCAGGCTCGGGTGACCAGACGCGCGGCGCCATGGGCTTCAAGATGAAGGGCGCCGACAGCCTCGGCTACCTGAACATGAACCGTAACAAGCGCAGCGTCACACTCAACCTGAAGTCGAAAGCCGGCCGCGAGGTGTTGCTGCGCATGGCCAAGGATGCCGACATCCTGCTCGAGAATTACCGCCCTGGCGCGATGAAGCGGCTTGGCCTGGGCTATGAAGTCATCAAGGATATCAATCCGCGTCTGGTCTACACCAGCATTTCAGGCTTCGGGCAGACCGGCCCCTGGGCAGACCGGCCGGGTTTTGACTTGATGGCGCAGGCCATGTCGGGTGTGATGAGCGTCACCGGTTATCCGGGCGGACCGCCGGTAAAAGCCGGGGTACCGGTTGCCGACATAGGCTGCGCGCTGTTTGCCGTGTATGCCACGCTGTCGGCCTACATAGGTGCCAAATCCAGCGGGCTCGGCCAGCATGTGGATGCATCGCTCTTTGACTCGGCGCTGGCATTTTCAGTCTGGGACATCTGCGACTACTGGGGCACCGGCAAAGAGCCCGAGCCGCTGGGCACTTCCAACAAGATGACCGCGCCTTACCAGGCCATGGCTTGCTCGGATGGCTACTTTGTCATGGGCGCCAACAACCAGAAGCTGTGGCAGCAGTTGTGCCAGCTGTTGGGCCGACAGGAGTTGCTGGAGGACGCACGCTTTTTGACGATTTCCCTGCGGCTGGCCAATCGTCCGGCGCTCGAAGTTGAACTTGAACGCAGCTTTCGCCTGCATCCCAAGGACTACTGGGTTGGTACGCTGCTGGACGCCGGTATCCCCGCAGGGCCCATCCTGACTTATCCAGAGGCCTTCGGCAGCGAGCATGCCAAGGCGCGCGGCATGCGCATGGACATCGACCACCCGATTGAAGGCAAGGTGCCCAACATCGGTTTTGCGGTCAAGCTGTCAGGCACACCCCAGCAGGTACGCCGTCATCCGCCTTTGCTGGGTGAGCACAACGACGAGGTGTTGGGCGAGTTGGGCTTTGACGCCAGCCAGCGTGATGAACTGCAGGCGCAGGGAGCGTTTTCAGCATGAGCGCGGGCAGCGTGCAACTGCGCATCGAGGGCGGCATCGCCTCGGTGCTGTTTG
Source organism: Polaromonas sp. (assembly GCA_025362825.1). Taxonomy (GTDB): domain Bacteria; phylum Pseudomonadota; class Gammaproteobacteria; order Burkholderiales; family Burkholderiaceae_C; genus Polaromonas. The sequence continues at coordinate 3,795 of JANYFF010000270.1, forward strand.
ACCGCCCTGCGGCGCGCAATGCCATGACCTGGGCGATGTATGCACAGCTGAGCGAGATATGCGACCGGCTGCACGCAGATGCATCGGTACGGGTGGTGAGCTTTCGCGGTGCGGGCGGCGAGGCCTTTGTGGCCGGTACCGACATCGAGCAGTTCAGGGCTTTCAAAACCGGTGATGAAGGCGTGGCTTATGAGCAGCAGATCGAGCAGTGCATTCATAAACTTGAATCCCTGCCCATGCCCACGGTGGCGATCATCGAAGGCTGGACCATAGGCGGCGGGCTGGCGATTGCCACGACCTGTGATTTCCGCATCGCCACGCCGGCTTCGCGCTTTGGCGTGCCGATTGCCAAAACGCTGGGCAACTGCCTGTCGGTGGGCAATCTGGCGCGGCTCAGCGCAGTGTTCGGCGTGCCGCGCGTCAAACGCATGCTGATGCTGGCTGAATTACTTTCAGCTGAAGAAGCGCTGGCGGCAGGCTTTCTGCTTCAGGTCAGTCCTGGTACCGAGCTTGACGCTGTTGCGGCCGCACTGTGCACACGCATCGCCGCGCTGGCACCGGTCACCCAGAGCGTGACAAAAGAAAGCCTGCGTCGCTTGCTGGTGCGTGACTTGCCCGATGACGAGGACCTGATTCGCCAGTGCTACGGCAGCAGCGATTTCCACGAGGGCGTGGAGGCGTTTGTGGCCAAAAGAAGCCCGGTCTGGAAGGGTCAGTAGCACGCTTGGTCAAATGCAACGACGCCAAATGATGCAAGCTGAAAATCAGCAAAACGCTATTTAATTTATAGCTGCATATCCCCTATTTACCTGGGCTGCAGCCTTATTTGATATCCAGAAAGACAAAAATAACATGATGAACACTCCCACCGCGCAGCTCGCCGCCTTTGCCGCCGGACTGCGCTTTGATGACATCCCCGCAGCGGTTGCTCGCAAAACCGAAGACCTGCTGGTTGACTGGTTTGGCTCGGCCGTCGCGGGCAAGGGTGCACGCCCTGTTGAAAGCATCACCCGATTTGCGGCCAGCATGGGGCCGGCAGACGGTGCGGCTGAGGTGCTGATCAACCGCAGCCACACCAGCGCCTACTTTGCCGCCATGGCCAATGCTGCAGCCTCGCATGTGGCCGAGCAGGACGACGTACACAACGGCTCGGTGTTTCATCCGGCCACAGTGGTTTTTCCGGTGGCGCTGGCGATGGCGCAGACGCTGGGCAGCAGCGGCCGGCAACTGCTGACGGCTGCAGTGGCGGGTTATGAGGTGGGCATTCGGGTCGGCGAGTTTTTGGGCCGCTCGCATTACAAGGTGTTCCACACCACCGGCACGGCGGGCACGCTTGCCGCCGCCGCTGCGGCTGGCAGCCTGCTGGGCCTGAATGCTGCGCAGATGCAGCATGCCTTTGGCTCGGCAGGTACCCAGTCGGCGGGGCTGTGGGAGTTTTTGCGCACTGCAGCTGATTCAAAACAACTGCACACCGCGCACGCCGCCGCGGCGGGGCTGATGTCGGCCTGTCTAGCACGTGACGGCTTTACCGGTGCCGCGCAAATACTTGAAGGCCCGCAGGGCATGGCAGCAGGCATGTCAAGCGACGCCGATCCGGCTAGATTGACCGATTCACTTGGCACGCGCTGGGCCACGGCAGAGACTTCGTTCAAGTTTCATGCGTCCTGCCGCCATACACACCCGGCCGCAGATGCCTTGCTGCAGGTCATGCAGGCCAACCATTTGCAGCCGGACGACCTGGCGCGCGTGGTCACCCATGTGCATCAGGGCGCCATTGACGTTCTGGGGCCGGTGGTCAACCCGGTTACTGTGCACCAGAGCAAGTTTTCAATGGGTACCGTGCTCGGCTTGGTCGCGCGCTTCGGCCATGCCGGTCTGGTGGAGTTTGACCAGCACTTCAACGCAGACGCCACCAAAGCGCTGTGCCAGCGCGTAGAAATGGTGCTGGACGCCGAGGTGGACGCCGCCTACCCGCGCCGCTGGATTGGCAAGGTCACCGTGACGACGACGGATGGCCGCGTGCTGCAAGGCAGGGTGGACGAGCCCAAAGGCGACCCCGGCAACACCCTCAGCCGCGAAGAGATCACCGCCAAGGCGCAGCGGCTGGCCGCTTTCAGCCACGGCGCGACGCCGGAAGAGATGGCAAAGGCCATTGATGGCTTGTGGGACATTGCTGCGTGCGCCAAGGTCGGGCGACTGCTCCAGACCGCAAGCTGAGCATTGCTCGCCTGTGGGGGCGGTGTTTTCACGGTATACGGCTAGGAGCTTGATGTCGCACGATAGGGGCAGGTTTTTTGATAGCGCGGTTTTAACAACGACACGGAGATAGACAACATGAAGTTCGAACTTAAATCCTTTTTTCAGACCAGCGCGGCGATGGCCTGTCTGGCTGCCAGTTCGCTGGCATTTAGCCAGGACGTCTTCCCAAACAAAACGATCTCTCTGGTGGTGCCGTTTGCCGCCGGTGGCCCTACCGATGTGGTGGCCCGCATGATTGCGATCCCGATGGGCAAGGCGCTCGGACAAACGGTGCTGGTTGAAAACGCTGTCGGTGCGGGCGGCACGATTGCAGCCGCCAAGGTGGCGCGCGCAGCGCCCACTGGCTACACGCTTTTTCTGCACCACATGGGCATGTCCACGGCTCCGGCACTGTACAAAAAGCTGAGTTTTGACCCGCTCAAGGATTTTGAATACATTGGCCAGGTGGTTGATGTGCCCATGACGCTGCTGGCCAGAAAAGACTTTCCGCCCACCACCTTCACAGAGCTGCAGGCTTACCTGAAAGCCAACGGCAACAAGGTGTCTCTGGCCAATGCGGGCCTGGGTGCTGTGTCGCACCTGTGCGGCCTGCTATTCATGAGTCAGATGGGTGTTGAGCTCAACACCATTCCGTATTCGGGCACCGGCCCGGCCATGAACGCGTTGCTGGGCGGTCAGGTTGACTTGTTGTGCGACCAAACCACGCAAACCGTGCCGCTTATCAAGGATGGCCGCGTGAAGATCTACGGTGTGACCACCTTGAACCGACTCAGCGCCTTGCCCAACGTACCGACGTTGAGTGAGCAGGGCCTGAAGGGGTTTGAGGTCAAGGTCTGGCACGGTATGTACGCTCCCAAAGGTACCCCGGCGCCAGTGCTTGACAAGCTCACAGCCGCGTTGCGCGTCGCCATGCAGGACCCCATGGTCAAGCAGCGCCTGGCCGACCTGAGCTCAGACATTCCGCCCCTGGACAAGATTTCGGCCACCGGCCTGAAGACCCACCTCGAAGCCGAAATCATCAAATGGAGCCCAGTGATCAAAAAAGCCGGCATTTACGCTGATTGAGGCAATTTAAGTAGTCAAATAGGCTGTAGGCCCATGTGAAACGGTGGTTTGGCGCTATATAAAATGTAGCAATCTGGCTTCAGCCGCCTGACCCCATGTGGAAAAGGTTGAAAAGGGGTTGAGCGGTTGGGGAAGGCGCTTTCAACACTTCATTCCGCAAAAATCGAATGTTTACAAACGGAGCTGGGCTGTGCGTTGCGGATTGAAGGTGGGTGATTACCCTCAACCCAATTCAAAGCGGATCATCCGCGCGACCGCTTTTCCTGAGGTCGTAGCGGACGCATGCCCCCAACTGACCAGACGCTCGTTGCCAATGCGCAGCATGCCCGAATGGTTAGAAATATCGGCGTCGGCTACGGGTGATCTCTGGGTGAACCCAAGCCCCCGACGCACTCGCTCGATATTCTCAGGTTTGCCGGTTAAAAAAGTCCAGCCTTTACCGATATGCTGTTTGTCCATATACGCACGCAGTGCTGCAGGATCGTCATCCAAAGGTGTCAAAGAAATTGAATAAAAGTCAATATCTTTGGCCATGCTTCCCAGCAGTCGCTGCGCTTCGAGGATGTTTTGTGTCACGGGTGTGCAGATGTTGCTGCAGATGGTGTACATGAAGTTGATGACAACCTTGCGGTCTTTGAGGACATCGTCATAGAACCGCACTTGTTTGCCATCATGGGTTGTCAATGGAAGGTTTGGAAAATGCAACTGGCGCATCTGTTCGCGCGGGTTTTGGACTGATGCGGCTGGCGCACGGGCCATTAGTGTGCCGCCTGTCAGCGCAGCAGCAGCCCCGACCAGAAAACTTCTTTTTTCTAGGATTGTCATGATGATTCCTTGCGAGTTTGGAACGACAGATGGGGCTGATCAAGGGTTGGGATTGGTGTCGCCCACGTCTTGTACGGCAAACAGCATCATCATGGCGTGGTCTTCGTGTACAACGTTATGGCAGTGCATCGGGTAAACGCCGCGGTAGTCACTCGCCTTCAGTACGAATTCAACCTGCTCGTTTTCACCCAGCCACACCACGTCCTTGCGCGAATATTCCTGGGACGTGATGGGAATGGAATTGCCGTTGCGTTTGATGATCCTGCCCTCAACAAAGTGCATATGGATCGGATGTGACCAGCCCCATCCGCTTTTGTAAATCCAGCGCTCGGTAGAGTTGCGCTTCATGGTGAAACGCACTTCATCACAGCTAAGCGGCCGGCCATTGACTATCCATTGTCCGTTGCGCTTGTCGAAATCGAAGGTTCGGGTCACCACAGGTGTCTCGAGCGGTGGGAGGGTGATAGGCGCAAAGCTGGTGATGGTCGCCGGATCAACACTGGCATCAGTGGCCACCGCACCGATATGAAACTCCATCAGCACATTGGCAACGCTACCAGCGGTATACAGACTGTTTTCCGGACCTTCGCCTTTAGTCTGGATCAAACGATTTTCAAGCCATAGCCGGTTTGCGCCCTGCGCGGCTCCGCCCGGCGCAGTCAATGCGTTGAAGTCAACGATGATGTCCGCGCGCTCGGCCACCGACAGCCTGACACTGGTGGTCTGCAAGGGCTTGGGCAGGAGATTGCCGTCGTTAGCGATTTGCCAAAACGGAATAGCCTGTGAGGGGACGTCAGGGTTGGTTAAAAACAGCTGATAAAAACGTGATGGCCCGCCGTCCAACAAGCGCAACCGGTAGCGGCGCTTTGACACATTAAAGAAGGGTTGAACCTTGCCATTGACCACATACTTGTCGCCCAAGATGCCATTCGTTTCAAACAGATCAAAGGCGGCCTGACCACTGCTCGGGTCGATGCGCAGATCTTTGAAAATAATCGGAATATCAAATTGCGGAAAGCTCGGTAGCCTGAAACCGGTCGTTTCATCGCCCGTGTCGTACTCGTTGAACAGGATGTGAAATCCGGCCAGACCTTTGTAGACATTTTCTGCCGTGTGACCTTCCCTGTGATCGTGATACCAAAGTGTGCCCAATGTCTCCCGCACATCACCGTCGGGGGTTCCCGGGTTGGTGAAGCCGGCACGCTTCATGTTGTAGTAGTAGTCGTAATATTGACCGGGGAAAAAGAAACGTCCCTGCGTAGTCGGGTTTTCTGCGTTTGATCCCTGGGTTGGGTCGCAGGGTCCGCCGTCGCTGTCTGGCGCTGAATGAAAATTATGTGTGTGAGTGGAAATCTGGTTTTTACCGAAGCCGCCACTGGCTGCGCCGGTTGGCAGGTTGTTGAACCGGCGCACCAAAATTGCCGTGTTTTTGCCCGCCTGGTACCGGCTCACGATGGTTGGCAGTGGCGTCATGGGCTTGTCCGTGCCCAGGTCCGCACCCCCCAGGTTCGCACCCCAGAAATTGATTTGCGGTTGCAAGTTGGGATGAATCGACACCGCAGGAACGGCCCCGAAACGTTGCGCAAAAAACTGCTGCGGTGGATTCAAGGTCCGAAATTGATGCGCTTCCCCACGGCCCTCATAAGGAATGCCGGTTGCCGGGTTAAGGGCACGGTTGGGCTCAACCGACGGTGCTTGCGCAAAAGCCGGGTCCGTCAAGGGCCGTTGCATCAGCGCGGGTGTGATGGGGAGCGGCTCTAGGAAAGGAGTGGTTGGCGGGCTGCTGGGTGTCCCGCTGCCGTACGGTGTTGATCCGCTCCATTGCGCCTGACTGCTCCCTATAACGGCGACCTGTCCGGCTGCCAAACCTGCTTTCAGTACGCGGCGGCGTGCAGGCGTAGCAAGAGTTTCCCGTGGATCTTTGTGGTCTGGCTTCAATGGAGCCTCCTTGGTACGTGGGGAATCCCTTTACCCTGCGGGCGAGATGGATCCTTGGGAGATACGCATACCAAGGGTGTATCAGATTGTTTTTTTATAGACGATTTTGTTGTAACAAAGTTAACAATCTAATGAATTTTGTAATAAATAAAAGTGGAGTGACGAAGCGAATGAAATGCCGTGGAATGCACTCAATGCCTGAGCGCCTATTTCCCTGATTAATTTTGAGCCGGTTTTGACAAAAAGTACTGTTGGTCCG
>JANYFF010000037.1 GCA_025362825.1 Polaromonas sp.
CTTGTGACAACTGCCATGTATCGAAAGTCTTTTTCAAAAGTACTCTGGGCATTTCTCGCCCTCGCTGCGTGTTTGTTGGCATTGCGGGTGGCGCAGGCGCAAGATTTATCGGTTCAAGGTCAGGCCAAGCAAATATGGCAGTTACTGGATTACGTTGCCGTCGACTACGGGAAAGCGGTCAAGGACGGCAAGACAACCAGTGAAAACGAATACAAGGAAATGCAGGAGTTTGCCCAGACTGCCGAGACTCAATTGGCTGCGTTACCAGTTGTTCCTGGCAAGCCAGAGCTACTAAAAAAGGTGGCCGCTTTGAGAGCCAGCATCACCTCCAAAGCTGCTTCTTCAACTGTGAGCGAGTTGGCTCATAGCTTATCTAATGCTTTGCTACTGTCTTATCCGGTGCCCATGTCGCCCTCCAAACTGCCCGACCTCCAGCAAGGCGCGAAGCTGTATCAGAATCAATGTGCTGCTTGCCACGGCGCGTCGGGTCATGCTGATGGTCCGTTGGCCGCAAAGCTTAATCCGCCCCCGATTGCATTGGCCGACCACGAACGTGCCCGGGAACGCAGCGTTTTCGCTCTCCAGCAAATCGTCACCCAGGGCGTTAAAGGAACGTCCATGCGCAGTTTTGCCGAACTGTCAGACGACGAGCGTTGGAATGTCGCATATTTCGCTTCGACCCTTTCATATACAGATCGCGATCGCCAGGAAGGCGCAAGGCTCTGGGGCACCCATCCGAATCTTCGAATCGGAATTCCGACGTTTTCGAAGTTGAGCGAGACATCAGAGTCAGCGCTGGCCAAAACAGTTGGACCCGACAACGCGAAGCCGGTGATGGCATATCTGAGGAGTACGCCAGAAAGGCTGGACGCCCAAAGCGCCGATAGTCTGCTGATTGCCAAAGAAAAATTGAAGGCCAGCGTGGCCGCACTGGACAAAGGCGATACGCCGCTGGCGCTTCGTCTTGCCTTGTCTGCCTACCTCGATGGTTTCGAACCGGTCGAGCCCGCGTTAGCCGCCAAAAATCGCCCCCTATTCGAGGATATTGAAAAGAACATGGGCGCTTTTCGCAATTCCATTTCGGCGGGTCAGGTTGAGCAGACACGCTCAATGGAAAACCATTTGCAGGGTTTATTGACAGAGGGGCAATCAGCGCTGGGAGCGTCCAACGACCCCTTGTCAACCTATCTTGGCGCCTTGACCGTTTTGTTGCGCGAAGGCCTGGAAGCACTGCTGGTGGTGGTGGCGATATTGGCTTTTTTGAAAAAGGCCGAGCGCTCCGACGTGCTTCCGTATGTGCATGCTGGGTGGATCACTGCCTTGGTGGCCGGTGGACTGACATGGGGTGTAGCCACTTATTTGGTCGAGCTAAGCGGTGCCAGCCGGGAGATGACCGAAGGTTTTTCCGCCATTTTTGCCTCGCTTGTTTTATTGGCCGTGGGCGTCTGGATGCATCAGAAGAGCATGGCGGGACGCTGGCAGGCCTACGTCAAACAGAAGCTGTCGTCGGCTTTGAACAGGAAGTCGGCCATGATGCTTTTCCTGCTGTCTTTTATAACCGTCTATCGCGAGGTTTTCGAAACCGTCCTGTTTTATGCCGCCCTCTGGACCCAAGACAATGGCATCTATCTCCTTGCAGGCCTGGGATCTGGCATCGTGATACTGACTGGCGTCGCGTGGCTGTTGCTGCGATCATCCGCAAGGCTGCCTATCAGCCAATTCTTTTTGTACAGTTCGGCGCTGGTCGGCATTCTCGCGATCGTGCTGATGGGCAAAGGCATCGCTGCACTACAAAAAGTTGGGTTGCTGGAAAACACACCCGTGTTGATTCCGCGCGTAGATGCTTTAGGCGTATATCCGTCGTTCCAAACTATTGGGGCCCAAGTTCTGGTGATCTTGATCATTGTGGCGAGCCTCGTGTACAACCGCATGAGCCAGCGAAAATTAGGCCGCAGATGATCCAGTTCCTGAGTGACACCGAGCTTGGTGTTGATGACTTTAAGGTCACTGGCCGCTGATACACTTTCCACTGTGCGCCGATACATCGTCATCTTTTTAATAGTGTTTCTGCCTTTCCAGTTTGCCTGGGGAGCGGCTGCGGGCTATTGCGCGCATGAAAAATCGGACAAGGTCAGCCACTTTGGGCACCATGCCCATGTGCACAAGGTCGGAACGCAAAGTGATGAGGCGGCCGTGTCCTTTGCAGGAGGTTGTGATCCGGACTGTGGCTATTGCCACAGCGGGTGCGCGCAGCCGCCCCCAACCATCGCGGAAATTCTGCCCGCGGCTAATCCATCGATTTACGTCCCGCCTGAGACCATTCCGACTCGTTTCAGGGCTCCGAATTTAATCGAACGACCTAATTGGAGCCTCGCCGTCTAATCCGGCGAGAACGCTTCCCATCCTTTAGCTACCCTTCGGTAGCGGGCTTCCCGCCGGATTCTCCCCTTGGTTTTCGCAACTAGGAGAATTCGATGCGACCGAACATGCTGGCGTTTGCCTGCACCCTGCTTTTTTTATCTGCCCCCAGTTTCGGCCAAGTCACTCAAATCGGTATTGCCGCGCCTGCGCAGGGAACTACGAATACCACTGAACTGGCACCGCTGACCCTGCCCGAAGCGCTGGCCAGAGCCTCTCTGGCGAATCCGGCCTTGCGCGCCAAGCAGGCGCAACTCTCCGCTGCAGAGGGTTTGAACACCGACGCCAGGTCCCTGCTGTTTAACAATCCGCAGCTTTCAGTGGACAAGACCAGGCGTCTTGTTCCGCAAGCCGGCATGGGACCAGAGCGCCGTAACGAATGGAATGGCGGCCTGTCCCAAGCCTTTGAAACTGGCGGTCAGGGTGGATTTCGGCGGGAAACCGCAGCCTCCGCGCTTGAAGCGCTCCGCTACGAAATTGTTGATACCCAGCGCCAGGTTCGCAGTGACGTGTCATCCCGCTTTTATCGGGTGTTGGC
>JANYFF010000158.1 GCA_025362825.1 Polaromonas sp.
CGGGCACCTGCCGCGGCCAGCTTGCGCCACCGCGCGGAAGCCAACAACTCGCGATGCGCCTTGTAGGTTCGCATGGCCACGGCAATGCCCAAGCGGTTGTGGAACGGCGGGGATATCTCCTGCTTCACCACGGCGTCCCAGCGGCTGACGAAGAGGGAGGCGACGGATTGAACCTTCGGCGACAGCCCGGCAGCTATGCGGCGCTCGATGCCGCGCAGGTAGGCCTCGGCGGCTGCAAGGTAGTGCTCGCGCGAGAACAGCAATGTCACATTGATTGGAACGCCGTCGAAGATGGACTGCTCGATGGACGGCAGGCCTTGCGGTGTGCCGGGAATCTTGATGAACAGGTTGGGCCGCGCGGCCCGCGCATGCAGTTGCGTTGCGGCGCGGATGGTGCCGGCCGTGTCAGCAGCCAGAAGCGGCGAGACTTCGAGCGAAACCCAGCCGTCGAGACCGTCGCTGGCATCAAAAGCGTGCCGGAACAGGTCCGCGGCACGCTTCAAGTCCTGCAGCGCCAGCTCGAAGAAGATACCTTCTTCCGACAACCCGCGCGCGGCCAACGTCTTGACGGTGGCGTCATAGCTGGCCCCGTTGCCGATGGCGTGCTCGAAGATCGTCGGGTTAGACGTTAATCCGGACACCGACAGCTCGGTGATGTAGCGCGCCAGCGTGCCGTTGTCCAGCAAGTCGCGCGTGATGTTGTCGAGCCACAAGCGCTGGCCCAGGTCGTGTAACTTTCGGGTGTTGGCATTCATGGTGATTCCTGTGTTACGCGCATGTCGCGCATGTCGGTATGAAGCAAATCACCGATTTGCTCGATGGCGATGTCGGCGGGAGGGTAGGCGGCAGCGGCGATCGGGGCCAGCGCGTAATGGCCCTGGCGTGGAAAGACTGTGGTGAGGCGACTTTGCATGACGGTTTTCATCGCTGTCAGGATGCGCAGCTTGTCATCGACCATGACGTAATGCCGGGCTGGGAAATGGCTCTGCACAGAATCCAGCATCTGCTCCTTGTGGATGTAGATGAGCACGCGTCCTGCCACCGCATCCCAGAGGCCCGAACGCTGGATCTTGCGCGGCTGAAACACCACGTCGCCATCGGTCAGGATCACCGTCGGCCCGAAGCTTCTCAGGCGCTCGATGACTTCAAGGGCGCGCGGATAGAGGCGATCCGCGAACGGGTAGTCGATGAGGAACGACGACATTTGCAGAAGACGCAGGTCAGAGCCTTCCCCACGCTCGACATTGAGGCGGTAACGCTGCAGTGCGCCTAGGTAGTCCGCATAGCCGAGTTCGCTGCGCAAGCCCTCGAAGATCGCCCAGTAGCGCGCCGCGCTGGTGGTGCCGAACTCGAGCTCCAGGTGGGCGCGCAGGTCTGCGATGACCCTGTCGTTGTCGAGCAGTGTGTTGTCCACGTCGAGCAGGAAGACGACGTCGGGCGGGGTTGTCATGTCGCGGGCTTCTCGGCATGGCCGCCGAATTCATACCGCATCGCGGACAGGACCCGGTTCGCAAAGTCGGCATTGCCTCGCGACGTGAAACGTTCGAAGAGCGCGGCGCTGAGAACCGGCACCGGCACCCCTTCGTCGATCGCCGCCTGGATCGTCCACCGGCCTTCGCCCGAATCCGACACATGGCCACCGTATCCAGCCAACTCGGGATCCTTCACCAAGGCGGTGGCGGTCAGGTCGAGCAACCAGGACCCGATGACGCTGCCGCGGCGCCACACCTGGGTGATCTCGGCCAGATTCATCTCAAACTGATACAACTCGGGGTCGCGCAGCGGCGTTGTTTCGGCATCGTGGCCGCTCTGCGCTGGCTGGTCGCGCCGGCCCACGTTAGCGCTGCGCAAAATGTTCAACCCTTCCGCGTATGCCGCCATCACCCCGTATTCGATGCCGTTGTGGACCATCTTGACGAAGTGCCCTGCCCCATGGGGTCCACAGTGCAGGAATCCTTGCTCCGCAGTACCCGCGCCGACCTTGCGGCCGGGAGTACGCGCTGCAGCTTCGACACCCGGCGCCAGAGACGAAAAAATCGGCCTCAGATGCTCGACGACACCTCCTTCGCCGCCGATCATCAAGCAGTAGCCGCGCTCCAGACCGGCAACGCCACCGCTGGTTCCGACATCGAGATAGTAAATACCTCGCGACTGTAGATACGCGCCTCGCCTCATGTCATCGCGATAGTGCGAATTCCCACCATCGACGATGACGTCACCCGCGTCCAGCAACGGCACCAAGTCGCCAAGCACCCGATCGACATCCGCCGCAGGCACCATCAACCAGATCGTGCGCGGCTGACCAAGTTGGGAAGCCATCTCCTTCAGTGACTGCGTCCCCGTCGCACCGTCCTTGACAAGTCCAGCCACTGCATTGGGTTGCACGTCGTGAACTACGCACGCGTGACCACCCCTGAGCAAGCGCCGCACCATGCTGGCACCCATTCGACCCAATCCGATCATGCCGAGCTGCATCTGGATTACCTTTTCTATGCGTGATCAGCGCGAATGGGACATGACGAAGTCCGCGCTCGGGCGAAGTTGCCCTTCATCTCCCCTGCGAAATCGCCCTGAGCAACTTGATGGTGCGCTCTTTTAGGTCACACGTCTATGCGCTAACGCACAGACCGAGTCGCACAAATCATCTACTTTGGAGCGTCCCCTTAAACGCAAGCTCTGCCAAAATGACTCCACGGCTGAGCTCTGGACTTTCAATGCAGACTTACCCGTCATTGGAATTCCCCCAAATATCACGGGTACGCTTTTGGCCAGCACGCTTACGGCTTTCAAGCCCGAGGTACATGGAGGGGAGTTTCCCCGGCCTGAATCCCCGCGTCTTGATGAGCTGATTGAGCTGACAGAACTTAAGAACGGCAAAGAAACCCAGATGCGCAAGATGGCATATAAGGCATCATTGCGGCTCAGAAAAAAAGAAATCACGCAGTTCGAGCGATTTCTGGCCAAGCATGGTCACCCGGCTGACAAGATAACCAAATAACTGGCTGGCCAGCGCAGTGGCCACCGGTGCTACAAAGCCGAATTGTTTGGCGCTGGCGCGTCGGGAGTTGTGTAAACAGGAGCAAACCCACCACCAGAAGTCCGAAAGTTGGTGGTTTGTCCCTGATACACACGAGCGCTGAGCCACTGAACCTTGGAGTTATATGCATAGGCACGAAGGTCAAATTTCATTGGGACCGGCAAACCGACCTCTCCGGTTGATCTGTCACCTGGTTTGACAATCGCCTGTGCTACATACTCGCCGGCCAGAATATCCTGCCACACCCCTTTGGTGAGCTTGTCGCCCCGATACGCAGCTCGACTGCCGAATCCTGCAACTGGTTTGAAGAAAAGACTGCGGCGCGCTGCCCACAGGCGCATCCCATCGGTGGCCCTCACTATCTCTGTGCGGGGAACGTGTTCCAACAACACGTCCTGAATGTCGCGTGACACTCCGAGTGACTCCAACTGCACGACATCGCTTAAAAGCGCAAGGCGACGCTTGTCGGCATAAAGCGCATGGGCCTGAGGGTGCGGGGTCAGCACAACACCTTCATGAAGGTAAGCCTCGCGCAATGCGGCACTGCCAGGCTGCTCCAGATAAAAGTCCGTCAAGCGGTTGTACACCAGATCCACAATCAGATCATCGTGATGCAAGGCTCCGTCACGCCATTCCAGGTCGGACGGATCGGCAATGACAGCGTGTATGCCATGCCGTTCAAACAGCTGTTGAAAAAGCAGAAACTCAGGATATAAATATTGATCCCGAGGCGATGAATCGACGATAGCAATGGTATTCAGGGGAGTGATACGTCCGGCAAGCTGCCACTCGTGACGAAACATCTGCACCATGGCCGTCTCAAAGTCTTCAATCTCGGCAAGCGTCGGCGCCATAGCCCCCAGATCAGCACAGCAAGCCCTGTGGGCCCGTGCCATCACGGCGTTCAGCATCGCGCCACCTGCGTTGGTATTGATCTCGATAAGCCCGAGATGGCTGTCAGTGAGATGAAAGTCATATCCAAAGAAAACGCCCAGCGGCCCAGTCGAAGCCAATTGGGCTAATGTCGGCGCCCGCGCCAATACAAGTTCCCGGTATGCCGGCATAGCCACCACCGACTCTACCGCTCGCACGACCTCCGCCATACGCCGCATCTGCAGCGCCGGTATGAATACCGGCTGGGATGCGAACAAGTAGGGACAGCGCTCTTGAACCATCGCTGACAGCTCGGGCGTGCCAAGTTCCCGGTTGAGCGAGGCGGACAGGGCAGCTTTATCCAGACTGATACAAAAGCACTCTTGATTCAGCAATTCAAGCACGCCACTTGAAGCGCAATGTAGTTGCGAGGAGGATTGACTATTCATAAGTGAGTGTCCTATTCATTAAGACGCCGTCGGTCTCTTCGCATCAGTATCGGTGTTTGGCAGTTTTCCAGCGGCGATCTCGCCCATCCGGGCCGGCCCCCACCAAACCAGCGATAGGGCAGCGCCAACCAACAATACCAGCGCGGCGGTCCAGAATGGCGCCATCGGTGCCAACGTGAACAATGAGCCAGCGCCCATGGATCCAAGCGCCTGTCCGAGATTGCCTGCTGCTGCTTGCTGACCAAGCAATGTTCCAGGTGCAGCCGACTGACGCTCCAGCAACTCATATGACAGGACGGGGCCTATCATCCCTGCAGCGGTGGCAACCACCGCGATCATCAACCCTAGTGATGCTGCGTCAGGTGCCAACGACGTAAAAGCCAGCGCAAAGGCCGAACCGGCAAATGCTGCAGCCATCCAACGCTGGTCAATGCGGTTGCGCACCGATGAAAAAAGTAACAGAGACTGCGCCGCCAGCATTGCGAGACTGCAAGTGATGAACATCGCGGCCATGGCCGCAGTGGTCAACCCGAGTGTCTGGCTACCAAACAGATTGAACCCAACTTCGAAAGTACCCACCGCAAACGACGACAACAATGCCAGAAGCATTGATGAATGCAAAAAGCGTTTGCGGGATGCACCCGGTTGCGCGGCGACTGCCGGCGCGACGACGCGGTTCGAGCCAAGACACCAACGAGCCAGTAACAGCAGGGGCAGGCCCGCCAAGGCGACCGCCATAGCCGGCCAGTTCAGCATGCTTCCCATCTGTCCCACGGTCACACCCATCACTGGCCCGGCAAGCCACGTACCGAATGCTGGGCCGGCGAGGAAGCCGATGAAGGACGCGCTGCCCAGCAATACGAAGCGGCGACTGCGATCAACTGTCGTGCTGAAGTCGGCAATGTAGGCCTGCGCCGTTGGCACGATCGCTGCGGCACCAGCACCTGCGAGCACCCTTGCGCCGTAGACGACTTCCATGCTGGGTGCCAAGGCCATGGCCACGCTGCCGATGAGAAACGCGGCAAAGCCAATCAGCAGCACCAGAACGCGCCCATGGCGATCCGAGAGCCGGCCCCAGAGCGGTGCGAACAGAAACAGCGCGAACAGATAGACACCGCCCAGCATGCCTACATGCCATGCCACGGTCGACGCAGGCACTGCACCAAGGTAGCGCAGCAAATAAGGTCGAATCAGTGGCAGGCCCGCACCATAGCCCAGCGACACCATAAAGACCATCGCGCCCAACAGTGCCATGGCGCCCTTGGACATGGGCGGTGGCGTCCTTGGAGTTCGCTCGGAGCGACCAGGAACATCAGTAGCCATGTCGCTATCGTCTTGCGACGTAGAGAACGAAGCCTGCTAGCCAGGTCATCACCGGGAACAGCAACACCCATCGGAAATCAGAGTGGAGTGAAAAGTTGATTGCGCTCATGAGGGCAACCGTCAGCAATCCAGACATTGCGATAGCCCATGACGCGCCCTTCAAACGCGAGGGAATCGCGACGCGCGCCGCAAAGATGGTGAGTACGCCTGAACCTGCCATAAATCCCCCCATCACGATAAACACCCGTTTCAGCCAGCCCTCCAAGCCAGGGATTGCAGTCCGAACTTGTTCAAGAGAGCTGCCCATGAACCTCGTATCTTCCGGTAACAAGGGGGGACGCAGAAAGATAAAGTAAAGACCTAGTGATACAAGCCAGACTCCGCAGGCGACAAGTAGCCACATTGAGACAGGATGGGTTCGGAGGGGTGCGCTCATGATGTTCAACTCCTGGCGGATGTGGTCAACGGCAAAGGGTGGAATCCATTCTTGATTACGTCAAAGAACTACCGGTCTGTCCGGCAGTTCATTCGGGCGATCGTCGGCTGGGAAGTGCTGCACAAGGTGGTGTGTCACAGCCAGCACGCCGCTGATCACACCGTTCTCGTAGTTCGACAGCTTGAAAGCCATCTCCATCTGGTGGCAAATTTTTCCCCACGCTTCGGTACCGACTTTGGCGTGGATGCCGCGATCAGCCACGATTTCCACCGCTCGATCAGCGAGCAACAGATAGATCAGCAATCCGTTGTTGTGCACGGAATCCCATACGCGCAGCTGAGCGAAAAGTTCGATCGCCCGATTTTTGGGCGACTGTCCCCTGAAAAGTGGCATGCCATCCAGTGCCCCTTCGACCACGAACCGGATCTCTCCAGCATGCGCGGCCTCGCTGGCTCTGATCGCCGCCTCGATAGCGTTCAACGCGCTTCGAGGAAAAGCTCGTTTGACCTGACCGTGTGTTGTCAGCAAGTGCTTCAAGATGCGTAGAGTTTTCATAATCACCACCTTCCCGACGCACCGCCACCACCGAAGCCGCCACCACCACCACGGAATCCACCACCGCCACCTAGACCGCCTCCACCGTAATAGCCACCCAAACCACCCATCCCGTGCCCTCTCATGCCTCCACCGAGCAAGGTAAACAACAGTGCGATCACACCCGCACCTAGAGCCATAGACATAGCGCCGACGACGAACCAGGCAATCACAGCGACGACTCCCCCTGTGACCAATGACCCGGGAACCTTGCCAAGCGCGACCCGCAGCACGCTGCCTACAGCGATGGCAAGAATGAAGAGCATGGGCGCGTATTGTTGAATACCGCCGATATTCCTGGCAGGGGTGTTGCTGGAGGCTGGCAACGGCTCTCCGTCAACGACACGGATGATCTGCTCGATCCCGGCCGTAATGCCTCCATAAAAATCTTGCGCCTTGAAGCGCGGGAGGACGGTTTCGCTGATGATACGTTTGCTTGTGAGGTCTGTGAGCGCTCCTTCCAGACCGTATCCCACCTCGATTCGGACGGCGCGGTCGTCTTTCGCTACGACCAGAATGGCGCCGTCATCTACCTTATTGCGTCCGAGCTTCCATTTCTCCGCAACCCGCAAGGCGAATTGCTCGACGGCCTCCGGCGCTGTCGAAGCGATCATCAGCACCGCGAGTTGGCTGCCTTTCCTGGCTTCGAAAGCCGTCAGCGTTTGCTCCAGCGTGGCTTTTTGCTCCGCAGTAAGGGTACCGGTCAGGTCGGTCACGTGCCCGCTCAAAGGCGGAACCGGCACTTGCGCCATGACGAGGACGGACCAGCTTAGCGCGCAGGCAAGAAGCAGCCCCCTAACGGTACTACGCGTCGTCATGCCCGTGATCACTTGGTCACCCCGGAAGCTGTCGCTGCAGGCTTTGCCGGCGCCGTATCGAAACCAACGCTTGGCGGCTTGGAGATTTCTTTTTCGTTGTCAACCGCGAAGTTGGCTTTTTCTTTGTAGCCCATCACCATCGCCGTCAGATTGGACGGGAAGGATCGTACCGTTACGTTGTAGTTTTGTACTGACTGGATATAACGGTTGCGCGCGACCGTTATACGGTTCTCGCTGCCCTCTAGTTGCGCCGAGAGGTCCCGGAAGCCCTGGTTCGCTCTCAGGTTCGGATAGTTCTCCGAAACAGCCATGAGTCTGGACAGTGCGCCAGTCAATTGACCTTGCGCTGCCTGAAATTTTTGGAATGCTACGGGATCATTGATCAGTTCCGGGGTGGCCTGGATTGAAGTGGCCTTGGACCGCGCCTCAATCACTTTGGTCAGCGTGTCCTGCTCGAACTTCGCCTCCCCCTTGACGGTGTTCACGAGGTTGGGCACCAGGTCCGCACGCCGCTGGTACTGGTTGATGACCTCGGACCAACTCGCCTTGACCTGCTCGTCGTTGGTTTGAAATGTGTTGTAGCCGCAGCCGGTGAGGGTTAGCAGCAAGGCTACGGCCAGGACTGTCAATATTTTTCGCATGGTTTCTTCTCCAAAGTTTCAGGTTGGTTGGTCATTCAGCAAATCTTTTGCAAGCCTCGGCGCCCGGCCTGCGGCAATGTAAAGTGAAAGTAGATGACAACGCTCAGCAAGGCAGCAAAAAAGCACCACACCGAAATGAACCACGTCGCATAGAAGTAGTAAGCCGCGCCGAATGACAGCAGGGCCAAAGCGCCGAAGGCCCGAACCCCTCGAAGCGTGGACAGCAGCGGACTCACGGTGGTTGAG
Source organism: Polaromonas sp. (assembly GCA_025362825.1). Taxonomy (GTDB): domain Bacteria; phylum Pseudomonadota; class Gammaproteobacteria; order Burkholderiales; family Burkholderiaceae_C; genus Polaromonas. The sequence goes on from JANYFF010000158.1 coordinate 8,418, forward strand.
ACCAGGTACAGCATCATCACCGCCGCAACAAAGAAGTGCGGAGAGTCGTACTCAACGTGCTGGCCTGTGGGGCGCGACACCACAGGGAAGGCCACGAGTATGTACAGCAGATAGACACCCACAGCAGATCCTGCAACAACGAGTGTTGTGAGCGCGCGCCGATGCCCGCGGGACGGTTCAATCATCAACACGGCTATCGGCAGGTAAACGGGCCACAGCACGTGCGAGAAGAACGAATACAAATACGTCATTACCGTGTTTAGCAACGGCGTGCTCGCGCTGAAGGTCAGCCAAATCACGCCCTCAGTGAGCTGCTGCATGGCAAATAACAATGGGATTGCGGCGAACGGCCACTCGCAGGAGCGCTTTGCCAATTTCAGCGTGAGCGCGCCCACGGCGAGCAACAACGTACCAGCAGTGAAGCTCGCCGTGGCAGAAAAGCACATCAGACCGCTCCTGCATGGCACGCGCCATATATGTCACTGCTGTCGTAAATACCGCCCCTGGCCAACGGCATAGGCCACTCCCCTGCGTTCGGCTTTGAAGCGAGGATTTGGTACACCCCTGTACTGCCCGATTCGAAATCAAGCGCGCAGGCTGCCATGTATAGGCGCCAGACACGATAAGTCGCTTCGCCGACCTCGCGCACAGCTGCATCGCGGTTGAACTCTAGCCGTTGTACCCAGCGGCGCAGGGTTAGCGCATAGTGAGGCCGAAGTCCCTCAACATCATGAATCTCAAAGCCAGCTCGCTCCATGCCAAGCTGTATGTTGCTGATGCAATCAAGTTCACCATCGGGGAATACATAACGGTTGATGAATTCCGTGCTAACCGTCTTCTTCCAGCCCTCTTCGTCGTGGGTGATACCGTGGTTCAGGAACAGGCCTCCCGGTCGCAGCACGCGTGCCACCGTAGCTAGGTACGCGGGTAGATTCGCCAAGCCAACGTGCTCAAACATGCCGATGCTCGACACCTTGTCGAATACGCCGTGTCCGGGAACATCGCGATAGTCGCGCAGTTCCACCGTGACCAAGTCTTGAAGTCCTTGTGCCTGAATACGCTTCTGCGCGTAGTCGAATTGCTGGCGGCTCAGTGTGATGCCGTGCGCCTGCACGCCGTGGTGCTGCGCTGCCCAGCAAACCAAGGCACCCCAACCGCAGCCAATGTCAAGCAAGCGCTCACCCGGCCGTAACCGCAGCTTGCGGCAGATGTGCTCGAGCTTGTTGCGCTGCGCTTTGTCCAACGAGTCGTTAGCAGACGTAAAGTATGCACAGGAGTAGACACGCTCCTCGTCCAGCCACAAGCGGTAGAACTCGTTCGATACATCGTAGTGAAACGAAATCGCGGCGCTATTCTCTGACTTTGAATGAGCTTTAACGGCACGTCCTTGCGTGGGCGTACTCCTGCTGCTCAGTCCCTCGTTTGAGCTCTCAGTCTTTGGCAGGCGTAACGCACTTGCCAAAGCACCCAGGCGGTCGAAAAAGGACAAGCGAATGGACTGCAAGTGATGCCGCAGGCACAACGCGGCAAAGAAATCACCCTCAAAATCAATGTCCCCGCGAAAGTAAGCATCTGCAATGCGAAGCGGGTCGCGCCCAAGAACCATGGCACGCACGACGCCTGGATGACGAAATACCAAGGTAAAAAGAGGGCTCGGCTCTTCTAAGCTTGTCTTTCCGAGTCGCAACGAATCACCATTCCAAAGCCGCAAAGCCAAAGTGCCTTTGTAGTTGCTGAAAAGACGCTTTAACAAGCGCGATGCGTGATCAATGCCAAGATCGCATGGAGCAGGGGCAGAACGCAAAACAGTTGCCCTCGCCAAACTTTGGACTTGTAATTCCTCGGCTACAAAAGGCAGTGACTGTGCAGACACAGCGGGAAGATTGTTGTTCATGCTTTGGCTTTTGTAACTGAGTCGGCATTTGCTTTGGATGCGCCGGGCGCGCGAGTGGTATTGATACCCGCCAGCTTTGTGCGCTTGAGCATCAGGGCGTTGATAGCAACCACCAAGGTGCTACCCGACATCGACAGTGCCGCCACCTCTGGACTCAACACAAATGGGTAAAAGACGCCGGCAGCAAGGGGGAAAGCAATCGTGTTGTAGCCCACGGCCCACCACAGGTTTTGGTGCATTTTTCTCAAGGTGGCACGCGACAGTTCAATTGCCCCGACGATGTCATACGGGTCGCTTTTCATCAACACAACGTCGGCGCTGTCCATAGCGACATCGGTACCCGCGCCGATGGCGAATCCAACGTTGTCTAAACAGGGTTTGTAGGGCAGGGCTGTAACATAGTGACCAAATACTCTGGCTATGACCTTTCAGGATTCTTAAACATTCTCCTAGGGCTGTATCCCAAATTCTAATTGTCAGG
>JANYFF010000178.1 GCA_025362825.1 Polaromonas sp.
CGCCAACCATCTTGATGTAAGCTTTGTAGTCCACGCCACCGGCCAGCAACAGGTCTTCGCCGTACACGGTTTTGGTCGCCAGGCCCACCAGCGGCAGGCTGACAAAGGCCGCGCAGTCGGCCTGGCCGAAGGTATCGCCCGCAATGTAAGGCGCGAACTTTGCCAGTTGCTTGAAGGCGGCGATGTTTTTCTCAAGCTGGGTACGCAACCGTGCCTTGGCACCGTCGCTGATTTCACCGCCAAAAAATGCCGCCGGGTACAGCTCACGCGCCACCATTTCAAGGTGCCAGTCGATAAAAGTGATCAGCTCGCGCACCTTGGCAGCCGCAAACGGCTCTGCAGGCAACAGGCTGGGCGTGGGGTAGCTGTCCTCGATGTAGTCCATGATGGCCTGGCTTTCGCACAGGCCGCCCTGGGGCGTGCGGATAAACGGGATTTTGGCTAGCGGCGAGGCCTCAAGCACCGCAGCATCGGTGCTCTTGGTTTTTACCGTCTCTTCAGTGAAGGCAACGTTTTTTTCCAGCAGGGCCATCTTGACCTTGTTGTAGTAGTTCGAAACGGGAAAGCCGCAAAGAGTCAGCATGGGGAAATCTCCAGGGTAGTGGTCGTCCCTAGTTTATTCGGCGGCGGCGGCAGATTCTGCAACGGCTGCGACACAAGAGCCGGTGCGGGGCGCAGCCGGCACCAGGTAACTTGGCGAACTGCTACGTTTTTAATAGCTACGAATGCCCGTTTTACAGGGGCATCGGGGCTTTTTCGTTATCAAATCAAGCGACTTTTCGAAAAGTCAGGTTGATGCGGCGCTGGCCCGTCAGGGCGTGCTCGCCGTCGACCAGCGGCGCAATGCCATGAAAGGCAAGCCGCGATGGTCCGCCCCAGACCACCACGTCCCCGTGCACCAGACGCAGGCGCTGCGGGCGGTCGCTGCGCACCGCAGTGCCGAACTGGAATACGGCCGCCAGCCCCAGCGACACCGACACGATGGGCGCGCTCAGGTCTTTTTCATCCTTGTCCTGGTGCAGCGACAGCTTTGCGCCCGGCTCATAGCTGTTGACCAGACAGGCGTCCGGCCGGAAACCTCCATAACCCGCCTCTGCCGCAGCGCGCACCGCCAGCTCGCGCCAGCACGCAGGCATGGCCGGCCAGGACGCGCCTGTCAAAGGGTCCTGCGCCTGGTAGCGGTAGCCGCGCCGGTCAGACACCCAGCCCAGCGGGCCGCAGTTGGTCATCGCCACCGACATGGTGTAGCCGCCCGGCGTGATGAGGTGGCGCAGCGGCGCGCTGGCGGTGACTTCGGCAAACGCCTTCAGCAGGGCTTGGTCCACATCAAGCGCAAAGCCGCGCAGCAAGACCGCGCCCGGCGCTATGGGCAGCGTTGCGGGTTCTGGTGGCTGGTCTGCAAAAAGGTCTGCTGTCAAAAAATGACGCCTTGCGCTGCTTGTTTCGGTGGCGGGGCTACATCATCGCTGCAGTTGTCTTGAGCCCGTCATCCCGTCCCCGACCCTGTGCCCAGCCGTAGACCGACGCCCAAACAGCCAGTTTTAATGGTTTTTTGAATCTTCAAGGTCTAAAAAGGCCCATTTTCCCCGTAAAACGGGCACCTTCTGCTATTTAATCAATAGCATCAGGCCGCCAGCGACGGTGCGTTGAATACCGGACAGGCCGCCGGCGGTGTCCGGTGATGGTCTGTGGCCGCAAGCCCTGCCACGTCCAGCAGGTCTGCCGGACTGCTCGCAAAAAACTGCGGCAGCCGCCCTGCCAGCGCTTCAAAGCGACTGGCGATATGCGGGCACACCCAGTGGCGCACCCACTGGCCAAGGGCGATACGGTGGTCGCCCCTGCGCAGCGTGGCGGCAAAGCCGGGGTCGGCAAAACCCTGCCCAAGCTGCTGCTCGACCATCAGCGTCGCATCGTCCAGCATCCAGTCCAGAAACGCCGGCGTCAGGCGCAGCTCGCTGGCTCTGACCATGTGCAGCACGATATCGTCCAGTGCAGACACTGCAACCAGCGAGGCTTCGTTCAGGCAAATGGTGTGGGTGCGAATCATCGTCGTCGTCAGGTGGCAGCCTTGAAGGCCTTATAGAAAGTCAATCCCTGCGTGTAATCAGCACTGCTTCGATATTGCGACGGAGATGTGATGGCCGCGTGTCAGACGAAGTCCCGTGCTCACGTAGAGTTGCGGCAAAAGCAACAAACCATTTTTTGAAAGCAGCGACGATGACAGGCATGCCCAAGGCAAAACCCGCGACCACCACGGCATCAGCGCACAAGGGATTCGCCCTCGCCGCAACGGTGCTCGGCTCGTCGATGGCTTTTATCGATGGCTCGGTGGTCAACATCGCCCTGCCCGCCATACAGCGCGACCTTGCAAGCGGCGCCAGTGCCGGCACGGCATTCGCGGCCATCCAGTGGGTCATCAATGCCTACCTGCTGGCGCTGGACTCGCTGGTGCTGGTGGGCGGCTCGCTGGGCGACCGCTATGGCCGGCGGAAAATTTTCATACTCGGCATCGCCATCTTTACTGCCGCCTCGGTAGCCTGCGGCTTGGCACCCGGGCCTGCCGCGCTGATAGCGGCCCGTGCGGTGCAGGGCGTGGGTGCGGCTTTGCTGGTGCCGGCCAGCCTGGCCATCATCGGCAATGTGTTTAAAGGCGAAGCCCGAGGCAAAGCTATCGGCACCTGGGCGGCGTGGGCAGCGATTACCGGCGCGGCAGGGCCGGTGCTGGGCGGCTGGCTGGTCGATGCCGTGTCTTGGCGGGCGATCTTCTTTTTGAATCTGCCGATGGCAGCGGCCACTATTTGGCTGGCCCTGTACGCCGTGCCCGACAGCCGCGACCCGGACGCACCGCGCCAGCCCGACTGGCTTGGCGTGCTGCTGGTCGCCAGCGGTTTGGGCACCCTCACCTGGGGCCTGACGCTGGCACCTGCCCAAGGCTGGCGCGCCGGCACGGTGCTGTTGCCAGTCGGCACGGGTCTGGTTTTGCTGGCCGGCTTTGTGCTGGCGCAAAAACACGTAAAGGCGCCCATGCTGCCGCGCGCACTGTTTGAGTCGCGCGACTTTGTTGGCGCCAACCTGCTGACGCTGCTGCTGTACTTCGCACTCAGCGGCGCGCTTTTTTTTCTGCCCTTTGTGTTGATCAACGCCTTTAAATATTCGGCCACAGCGGCTGGTGCCACACCGCTGCCGCTGTCGTTGTTGCTGGGCACCCTGTCGTCCAGCGCTGGCAAGCTGACGCAGCGCTTTGGCACGCGGCGCATGCTGGTGGCCGGCCCGGTCGTTGCATCGGCAGGCTTTGCGCTGCTGGCCCTGCCTAACGTGGGGTGGCCTTACTGGGCCGGGTTTTTCCCGGCGATGGTGGTGTTGGGCCTGGGCATGACGATTGCTGTGGCGCCACTGACCACCACTGTGATGAACGCCGTGCCGTCAAGTCATGCCGGCGTAGCATCAGGCATCAACAACGCGGTTGCACGCGTGGCCGGCCTGCTGGCCGTGGCCGTGCTGGGCGTGGTGTTTGCGGCCAGCCTGGGCGGCGCGGTTGAATCAGCCTCGCCCGCAGCGCTGGTTGGTGCCTTCCGCCGGGTGGTGCTGGGCTGTGTGCTGTGCGCGCTGGGCGCAGCGGTTTGCGCCGCGGTGTTTATTGAGCGCACGACCGGCCAGCCAGGCGCCAAAGTCTAAAACCGGTACAGGCGCTGCGGGTTATCCACCAGCACCTCTTGCAGCAATTGCGCGGTGGGTAACCACGCATGGATACCGTCCAGCAATGTATCGGCACCGAGCTCTCGATAAGTGCTGACCTCGTGCGCTGTTTTGCCCGGGTCACGCTGGGTGTGTGGCCAGTCGCTGCCCCACAGCACCTGCCTGGCATTGGCTTCGAGCAGCATGGCCGCCAACTGGCTGATGCATCGGCATTGGCAGGAAACTGCGCGCTGCCACGAAGGCGATACGGCGCTGATAATTTGACATAGGCCTGGCCTGAACGCAGCAGTGCAAGCAGCGCCTGTATCCGGGCGTCGGAACGGTCAACGGACGCTGGCGCCATCGCAAAATGGTCAAGCACCACGGGCACTTCGAGCTGCTCGATGCAGGGTGCCGCAGCCGCAATAGTGTCCAGTGACGCATACAGCTGTACATGCCAGCCGAGTGGAGCGATACGGCTTGCCCAGTACTGCAGCCGCTGGCCAAGAGCAGCAACATCGTTCAGCGCTGCGCTTTCGAAGTTGATGCGCAAGCCCCTGATGCCCCCAGCATCAAGCGCCGCCAGCATCTGCGGCGTGGCGCCCTCCTCCAGCACCGCGATGCCCCTGCCCGCGCCTGCCAGGAGGCGGAGACTTTCAAGCATGCACCGGTTGTCGCTGCCGTAAACACTCGGCTGGACAATGACGACACGCTCGATGGCGGCGCCCTGCATGTGCCGCAGCAATTGCTTATGTGAAGCGGTTGCCGGCGTGTACTGGCGCTCGTCCACCATGGCATGACTTTGCTGTGAGCCAATGACATGAACATGGCAGTCGCACGCCAGCGCGGGAAGGCCTGGATGGGCCAGCAAGCTCATGCGGCCAGCAGCCTTGCAACAAAGGCGTCGCCGGTTTCCTTGGTGCCAAGCCTGCCGCCGACATCGCGTGTTGCTTCGCCGGCCTCAACCGCCTGGGCTACCGCCTCAGATATGGCGCGCGCCGCATCGATAAACGCTGGCGCTGATTTGCGTTGCCCATACCAGCCGAGCAGCATGCCGGCTGAGAGGATGAGAGAGAACGGGTTGGCGATGTTCTCGCCGGCAATGTCCGGCGCCGAGCCGTGGGCGGCCTGGCCCATGGCATGGTCACTGCCCGAATTGAGCGAGCCGCCCAGGCCCAGGCTGCCCGACAGTTCAGCCGTCAGATCCGACAGGATGTCGCCGAACATATTGGTGGTGACGATGACGTCAAAGCGCTGCGGCGCCCGAACCACGTGGGCCATCATGGCGTCGACGATAAAGTCATCGATTTTGACGTCCGGAAACTCCCTGCCAACCTGGTGACACAAGTCGATGAACATTCCGTCGCCAATCTTCAGCACGTTGGCCTTGTGGACGATGGTGACGTGCTTGCTGCGCGTCATGGCCAGCTCAAACGCGGCACGCGCAATGCGCTCGCAGCACAAGCGGGTAATGCGCCGCAGCGACACCACCACGTCGCGCGTGATCAGCATCTCGCTACCACCGGACTCGATGTTGCGATCGGCATAAAAACCTTCGGTGTTTTCGCGCACCACGACCAGATCAAAATTGCCAAAGCGCGCTGCCATGCCAGGGTAGGTGCGGGCCGGCCTGATATTGGCAAACAGGTCCAGCTCCTTGCGGAAAAACTTTGACGGGTTGATCTCGCCCTTGGCTTCGTCCTTGAAGTCGTACGTCGCCATGGGGCCGAGCATCAGGCCGTCAGCATCGCGCACCTTCTGCAGCAGGGCCGGCGTGACGGTGGCACCGTGTCGGGCAAGGCTTTCGTGCCCGGCGATGTCGTGCTCAAGGTCAAGGGAAAGCCCGAATTTGCTGGAGGCAGCCTGCAGCACTTTGACGGTGGCCTGCATGGTTTCTGGACCAATGCCGTCGCCTGGGAGAACAATGATTTTCATGGGATTACTTATTCAAAATCAACGAGATCAATCGGCAGAAATGCCGGTTTGCCTGACGAGTTGCTCGTACTTCTGAGCTTCGGCATTGACGAATTTGGCGAACTCTGCTGGCGTGTTTTTTTGCACACGACTGCCGTCCGCCTCAAGCCGCGCGCGAATCGCCGGCTCGGCCAAAATGGCGTTGACCTCCTGGTTCAGCAGGTTGACGATGGCCTCAGGCGTTCCGGCCGGTGCAAACAGGCCGCCCCACAGGCTGTAGCTGAAACCAGGCAGGCCACTCTCGGCCACCGTCGGAATCTGCGGATAACTGACCATGCGTGTGGGCGTCGACACCGCCAGGGCCTTGAGCTTGCCGGCCTTGACTTGCGGCATGACCGCTGAGGCGCTGACAAAGAACATCTGCACATGGCCACCCAGCAGGTCTGTCATGGCCTGGCCTGCGCCCTTGTAGGGCACGTGCACCATGTCCACCTTCAGGCCCAAGGCCATCGCCGCAGCAGCCAGATGCCCGGGCGTGGCATTGCCAGACGACGCGTAGGTCAGCGACCCCGGCTTTGCTTTTGCCAGTTTTTGCAGATCCTGCAGCGTGTTGAAGGCGGCGTCGGCAGGTGCTGCCAACACCAGCGGCGCGTCGCCCACCAGCGCCACCGCACGGAAGTCCTTTAACGGGTCGTAACCCAGCTGCTTGACGACAAATTTATTGACTGCCATCTCGCCGGTCTGACCCAGCAGCAGCGTGTAGCCATCGGACGCGGCCCTGGCTACAAGACGCGCGCCCAAGGCGCCGGTTGCGCCGGGCCGGTTGTCCACCAGCACCGCCTGCTTCAGACGCACGCCCAGACGCTCCCCGATCAGCCGTGCAAAAACATCGCCTTGCCCACCCGGCGCATAGGGCACGATGATGGTGATCGGCTTGGCCGGGTAGTCGCCATCGGCGGCGCGGCTGGCCAGCGGTAGCAGCGCGGCGCCAAGCACTGCGAGCGCCAAGAGCCCGAAAAATCTGCGTTTAAACATGGCGGTTTCCATTCAATGTCGGGGGTGGTTACTGAAGCTTTAACGAGCCTGATTTGACGACGCTGCGCCACATGCCGAGCTCCTGGCGCAGGGTGCGGCCCCAGTCGGCAGGTGTGCCGCTGGCGGGATCGGCGCCCTCGTTCAGCAGGCGGCCGCGCACCGGGTCTTGCGCGGCAGCTTCGTTGACGGCCTGGTTCAAGCGGGCAATGATGGCCGGCGGCGTTCCGGCAGGCGCCAAGATGCCCCACCAGGTCGTGATGTTTAAGTTGGGCACGCCCGATTCGGCCGTGGTCGGCACGTCGGCAAAAAGCTTCGAGCGTTTCTCGCCCGTCACGGCCAGCAGGTCAACCCGCCCGTCCTTGACATAGGGGAGTATGGTCGGCACGGTTGCAAAAAACAACTGGACCCGGCCAGCCAGCAAATCCAGCGTGGCCGGGCCACTGCCTTTGTAGGGGACGTGGGTCAGGTTGGCCTGGGTACGTTGTTTGAAAAGCTCGCCCGCAAG
>JANYFF010000179.1 GCA_025362825.1 Polaromonas sp.
TATTCATATTTGCCCTGCAGCAACAGTGTCACTTTGACGCCCCGCTTCGACGCCCTCACCAGCGCCCGCCTGAGCTTGCCGCCCGGCACGAAATAAGCATTGGCAATCATGATTTCATGGTGCGCCCGGCCAATCGCCTGGCGGTAAACCTTTTCAATGCTGTTACGGTTGCGCAGGTTGTCGCGAAGCACCAGCGCCGCCTTGGCACCTGGCAACGGTGAGGGCTTTGAATACACACCCGCAGCCTTGCTGGACAGGCGCTGAGCCTCGGTGCGCCGGCCATAGCCTGCGGCCTTGAACTTCTCCCAGGCTATGACCAGGTGATTCTGCCGTGCGCTGTAGCCGGCCTGCACCCGCCACCACAGCAGTGCCACGGCCTCTGCGGCTTCGGTGGCCAACGGGCCGGTCACCACGACGGCAAAATCAAACCGCGCAGACGGGAGCTCCCCGTGGTTGGGGTCGTAAAAGTCATCGAGAATGTTGATCCCGCCGCAAAAGACACGCTGCTGGTCAATCACGCAGAGCTTGCGGTGCAGCCTGCGCCAGCGGTCGGGCATCAGCAATCCGAAGCCGCCAAGCCCGGTGCCCAGCGGCGAGTACACGCACCATTGGACACCTGCATCGCGTATTTTTTTCTGCCATTCGACAGGCAGCACTTTGGACCCAATGCCATCGACCAGCACCTGTACCGTGACACCGCGCAGCCCTGCCCGCATCAGCGCCTCGGCGACCTCACGGCCTGCGCCATGGAGATCGAAAATATAGGTCTCCAGCTGAACCCAGTTCGTGGCCTCGTCTATCGCCTTGATCAGCGCAGGAAAGTAGGCCTGCCCACCCTGCAACAACTGTAGGCCGTGGTTTTTTTGCAGCACGCTCATGCGCTTGCCGACGGCGAGAACTTCGGCAGCATCAATACCGCCTCGGCGTTCGACGGTGAAAAGCACAGGTCTGCGGCTTCGAGCCAAGACAACCAGCGATAAGCGGTGTGTTCGCGCGGGCTCAGGACAACCGCGGTGCCGGTCGGCACACACAGGCTGAAAACACGCTCGGTATTGTGTGTGACGCCGGTTGCATAGCGCTGCCGCCACGCTGGGTAGATTTCATAGATGTTGGACACGCCCCAGTCCACAAAGCGGTCAGCTGTGGCGGAGATACCGGTTTCTTCCATGACCTCGCGCATGGCAGCGAACCCAAAGGGTTCGTCCGCTGCATCCCTGGAGCCGGTAACGCTTTGCCAGAAGCCGGGGTTGTCCGCACGCTCAATCAGCAGCACCTGCAGGTCGGCCGTGTGGATCACCACCAGCACCGACTCGGGGATTTTGAATGCCTGCATGCTGTCCCGGCCTGGCCTCTCAGCAGCGAGTGTGGCGTCCGTCGGAGTTCAAGCGGCTTGCGGTGTGCGCAGGCGGATATGCAACTCTTTGAGCTGCTTTTCATCAACGGGACTCGGTGCGTGCGTCAACAGGCACTGGGCACGCTGGGTTTTCGGGAAGGCAATCACGTCACGGATGGATTCGGCACCGGTCATCATGGTCACGATGCGGTCCAGGCCGAACGCCAGCCCGCCATGCGGTGGGGCGCCATATTGAAGCGCGTCGAGCAGGAAGCCGAATTTTTCCTGTGCTTCTTCAGGGCTGATTTTCAGCGCATTGAAGACCTTGCTTTGCACGTCAGCCTGGTGGATACGAACCGAACCGCCGCCCAGTTCCCAGCCGTTGAGCACCATGTCGTAAGCCTTTGCAATGCACTTGCCCGGGTCGGTGTCCATCCAGTCTTCGTGGCCGTCCTTGGGGGCGGTGAACGGGTGGTGCACGGCGCTCCAGCGGTTGTTGGCTTCGTCGTGTTCAAACATCGGGAAGTCAACCACCCACAACGGCTTCCAGCCAGCCGTGAAGAGGCCCAGCTTTTTACCGAGCGGGCTGAGGCCGACTTTCAGACGCAACGCGCCAATGCTGTCATTAACGATCTTTGACTTGTCAGCGCCAAAGAAAAGCAGGTCGCCGTTGGCAGCACCTGTGCGCTTGAGGATTTCCGCAATCGCTGCGTCATGGAGATTTTTGACGATCGGACTTTGCAGGCCTTCGCGGCCCTTGGTCACATCGTTGACCTTGATCCACGCGAGGCCCTTGGCACCGTAAATCTTCACGAACTCGGTGTAGCCATCAATCTCGCTGCGGGGCATTTCTGCACCACCGGCCACACGCAGGGCGACAACGCGGCCACCGGGCGTGGTTGCGGGCACGCTGAATACCTTGAAGTCCACATCAGCCATGACGTCTGTCAGCTCGGTGAACTCCATGTTCACGCGCAGATCCGGCTTGTCCGAACCAAAGCGATGCATGGCTTCGCCATAGGCCATGACCGGGAATTCACCCAGGTCGGTGTTGAGCACAGTCTTGAAAATGTTGCTGATCATGCCCTGGAACATGTCGCGGATGTCCTGCTCGCCCATGAACGAGGTTTCAATATCGATCTGGGTAAATTCAGGCTGGCGGTCGGCGCGCAAGTCTTCGTCACGGAAGCATTTGGT
>JANYFF010000283.1 GCA_025362825.1 Polaromonas sp.
CAGCCCGAGCCAGATTCGCCGCTTTAACCTGCACACCGGCGACATGATTGAAGGTGAAGTGCGCACCCCCAAAGATGGAGAGCGTTACTTTGCGCTGAACAAGCTTGACAAGGTCAACGACGGCGCACCTGAAGACAATAAACACAAGGTGATGTTCGAGAACCTGACGCCGCTGTTTCCGCGCGAGCAGTTCAAGTTAGAGCGCGACATCAAGGGCGAAGAAAACCTGACCAGCCGCATCATCGACATCATTGCGCCCATCGGCAAAGGCCAGCGCGCTCTGCTGGTGGCACCGCCAAAATCCGGCAAGACCGTGATGATGCAGCACATCGCTCACGCCATTACCGCCAACTACCCCGAAGTGGTGATGATGGTTTTGCTGGTCGACGAGCGTCCCGAGGAAGTGACCGAAATGCAACGCAGCGTTCGCGGTGAGGTGATTTCATCCACCTTTGACGAGCCTGCCGCCCGCCACGTTCACGTCGCGGAGATGGTGATCGAGCGCGCCAAGCGCCTGGTCGAGCTCGGCAAGGATGTTGTGATTTTGCTGGACTCGATCACCCGTCTGGCCCGTGCTTACAACAATGTGTTGCCTTCATCCGGCAAGGTGCTGACCGGCGGTGTGGACGCCAACGCCCTGCAGCGCCCGAAGCGCTTTTTCGGCGCGGCCCGCAAGATTGAAGAAGGCGGTAGTTTGACCATCATCGGTACCGCGCTGGTTGACACCGGCAGCCGTATGGACGAGGTGATTTTCGAAGAGTTCAAGGGCACCGGCAACTGCGAAATCCACCTCGACCGCCGTTTGTACGAAAAACGCGTGTTCCCGGCGATTCACCTGAACCGCAGCGGCACCCGCAAGGAAGAACTGCTGCTGGCTCCAGAGATTCTCCAAAAATCGCGCATTTTGCGTCAATTCATGTACAACATGGACGAAATCGAGTCCATGGAGCTGATGCTTAAAAACATGAAAGCAACCAAAAACAACCACGAATTCTTCGACATGATGCGTCGCGGCGGTTAGACACGCTATAATCTAAGGCTTCACGGAAAGTGCTCAGGAACGGCCTCGGTGGCTCCCGCAACGAAATAAGGAAGATCATGAAAGACGGCATTCACCCCAATTACCGCGAAGTTTGCTTTGTGGACTTGTCCAACAACTTCAAGTTCGTCACCCGCTCATGCGTCAACACCAAAGAAATGGTGAAGATGGAAGACGGCCGCGAATTGCCTTTGTACAAACTCGATACCTCCAGCGAGTCACACCCCTTCTACACGGGCACACAGAAGTCCGTGGACAACATGGGTGGCCGCGTTGAGAAATTCCGCAACCGCTTCGGCAAGACCGCAGCAAAAGAAGCCGCTCCAGCCGCTGCTGAATAAGCTGCAAGGCCAGCTGCGAAAGAGCGCTTTCGCTTCTCCAAATAAGCAGCCTGAAGTCAGGCTGCTTTTTTTTCGGCTAAAACAGCGGCATGGCGCAGCTGCCGTATCGCACAATTCCCGGAGGCGCGCAGCAACCTTACCGCCGGTCAACCAACCCTTTCGCCTTTGCCGTTTTGAACAAGCCCTCCCCCGCCATCATTGCCCAGTCCGCCGTGCGCCGTCTGCCGCGATCAGCGCTGCTGCTGTTTTGCCTGGCGTATGTATTGCCCGGGTTTTTCGGGCGTGCGCCCTGGAAGAACGAGGACATCGCGGCGTTTGGGGTGATGCGCGAGCTGGCATCCAGCGCTGGCAACTGGCTGTCGCCGCAGCTGCTGGGACAGGTGACCGGCTTTGATGCCCTGCTGCCCTACTGGCTGGGCGCGTTATTCATCAAGGGCCTGCCCTTTCTAGACCCTGCACTTGCGGTGCGGATCCCTTTTGTACTACTGCTGGTGCTCAGCCTGCTCTCCACCTGGTACGCGGTCTACTACCTCGCGCGCAGCCCACAGGCGCAACCTGTCGCATTTGCTTTTGGCGGCGAGGCCAGCCCGGTGGACTACGCCCGGGCTATGGCCGATGCGGGTGTGCTGGCGCTGATTGCCTGCCTGGGCCTGGCACAGCTGTCGCATGAAACCACGCCCGCGCTGGCACAACTCGGTTGCACGGCACTGGTTTTTTACGCGCTGGCGGCCAGCCCCTTCCGGCGCGCCACAAAAATCGCTGGTCCAGCCCTGGGACTGCTGCTGGGCCTTTGTGGCCTGGCCCTGAGCGGCGCACCCACGCTGGCCCTGCTGTTCGGCCTGGGCGGTGCGCTGATCGAATGGACGCACATGCGCTGGGGCGCGAGTTCGCGCAGTGGCCAGATGAGTGACGCCAGCCAGCAGCAGTCATGGCAGTGGGTGTTGCTGATCATTTCCGTCACCGTCGCTGTGTGCGGACTCAGCTTTGCATTTGACCTCTGGCGTTGGCGCATAGAAATGCCCGGTGCCGACGGCACCTCGACATGGGTAGGCTGGCGTAAACTTTGGCGCCTTTTGTTATGGTTTACCTGGCCGGCCTGGCCGTTGGCGCTCTGGACACTCTGGCGCTGGCGCAGGCAACTTGCCAGCCGTCACGTCGCACTGCCGCTGTGGTTTGCAAGCATGGCCATCGCCGCAACACTTACCACTGCAGCGTCCGATCGCAGCCTGCTGCTCAGCCTGCCGCCATTGGCCGCACTGGCTGCCTTTGCACTGCCCACCTTCAAACGCAGCGCCGCATCACTGATCGACTGGTTTACCCTGCTGTTTTTTACTGGCTGCGGCTTCATCATCTGGGTGGTCTGGATTGCCATGCAGACCGGTGTGCCACGCCAGCCTGCGGCCAACGTCGCCAGGCTTGCGCCAGGCTTTGAGCCCAGTTTTTCCTGGGTTGCATTTTTGGCTGCTGCCCTCGCCACACTGGCCTGGGCCTGGCTGGTGAACTGGCGCGTTGGTGCGCATCGCTCGGCCATATGGAAATCACTGGTGCTGCCCGCAGGCGGTGCCACCTTGTGTTGGCTGCTGCTGATGACGCTTTGGCTGCCGCTGCTTGACTATGCCCGCAGCTATGCGCCTCTGTCACGCCAGATCGCCAAGCGGGTGGACAGGAATTCCTGCGTGGAAACCTACAAGCTTAAAGGCGCTCTTGTTGCGGCCCTGCAGTACCACGGGCGGCTTGCACTCCAGCAAGCCGGCAACCGCGCAGTCTGTCCCTACCTTGTCGTGGATGCCAATGCCCAGGCCAGCCTGAGCAGCACCGTCCAGCTGCCGGACTGGGCCTTCCAGGCCACCATTCAGCGGCCCACCGACAAGAACGAAAGCGTGTTGCTATTCAAACGGGTCAGTGTTGATCGCCCTGCGCCATCGGACGAACCCGCTGCCGCAACCAGCCGTCCGTGAGTGAACTGAAAGTCATTGCACAGCACGCCGGCACGGTGCTGGTCGGCCAACTGGCTGTGATGGCCTTCGGTGTGGCCGACACCGTGATTACCGGCCATTACAGCGACGCGGCACTGGCGTCTTTGTCCGTTGGTTCGGCGTTTTATATCAGCGTCTATGTCGGCCTGATAGGCATCGTGCAGGCCCTGCTGCCGATTTGGGCCGAAATGCTCGGCGCTCGCAAGCACAAGGCCATAGGCCGCTCGCTCCGGCAAAGCCTTTACCTGTGCGCCCTGATTACCGCGGTGGGCATGACAGCCCTGCTGTTTCCCGGGCAGCTGCTGCGCTGGGCACAGGTTCCGGACCTGATGCTCGGAGAGGTCAGGCAATACCTTGCTGTGCTGGCATTTGCGTTTGCCCCTTCTCTGCTGTTCAGGGTCTACAGCAGCTTTAACCAGGCGCTGGGCAAACCGCTGCTGGTCACCTGGCTGCAGGTTGGCGCGCTGGCTGTAAAGATACCGCTGTCGATCTGGTTTGTCGCCGGTGGCGCGGGCTTGGAGCCGATGGGCGCCGTGGGCTGCGCCTGGGCTACCCTGGTGGTCAACTATTTGTTGTGCGGCCTGGCGCTGGTGATGCTGCGCACGCAGAGGCTGTACAAGCCCTTTCGCCTCTGGCAACAGCTTGAGCGGCCCGACTGGCCGCAGATCGGCCATTTCGCACGGCTGGGCATTCCCGGGGGGCTCGCCTACATGGTCGAGGTGACATCCTTCACCCTCATGGCCCTCTTCATTGCCCGGCTTGGGACTGCCGCTTCGGCCAGCCACCAGATCGCCGCCAGCGTCGCAGCCGTGCTGTACATGATGCCGCTGTCGATGGCGATTGCCTGCAGTGCGCGCGTCGCGTTCTGGCTGGGTGCCGGCAGGCCAGAGCAGGCAAAACGCGTCGTTTTATTGGGAATAAAGCTCACGGCTCTTATATCGCTTGCACTTTCAGCTATTGTTTTAATAGCAAGCCAGCAGCTCGCCAGTTTTTATTCGGCTAATCCGGAGATCGTGGCGATAGGCTCTTCGCTGCTGGTGTGGGTGGCGTTTTATCACGTCGCCGATGCAAGCCAGGCGCTCAGCGCTTTCCTTCTGCGTTGCTACCGCATCACAATTACACCGTTGGCCCTCTATGGCGTGCTGCTCTGGGGACTGGGACTGTACGGTGGCTACACCGTGACCTATGGGGGTGTGGCAGGCCATGCGGCCACGCATTCAGCCAGCAGCTTTTGGGCAGCGAGTACCTTCGCAATTGCCCTGGTGGCAGTCTGCCTGCTGCTGGTGCTGTGGCGCGCCGTTCATAACAGCCAAGTCACCAGGGCACCTCATACGGCTTCTGACTGAGGTTTCAGGCCGGCGTAATGCGCCTAACCCTGAAGGCGGGAAAGGTAATCGAGAAGCAGGAGCCCTGCCCCGGCTGGCTCTCGACCAGCAGCTCGGCGCCATGACGCTGTACCACATGCTTGACGATGGCCAGCCCAAGGCCGGTACCACCGGTCTCGCGCGAGCGGCTGCGGTCGATGCGGTAAAACCGTTCGGTCAGGCGCGGCAGGTGCTCAGGCGCGATGCCCGGCCCGCTGTCCCGGACCTTGAATTCGCCTCGCCCGTCTTCCAGTACTTTCCAGCTCACGCGCACCAACCCTTTGTCGGGCGTGTAGCGAATCGCATTCGTCACCAGATTAGAAAGCGCGCTGTACAGCTCTGTCTGCACACCGGCGATTTCGCAGGGCGGGCCAACATCAAACGTGATCTGGTGGCCTTGCGGCGCCAGCACGGCGGACAGCGCCCGCGCTTCCTGCTCACACTGGACCAGCAGGGCGCTGGTGGTCATCCAGTCATTGGCGCCCGGAAAAGGACTGCCCTCCAGCCGCGACAGGGTCAGCAAATCATTGACCAGTGTCTGCATGCGCAGCGACTGCTGGGCCATCAGTGCCAGGTAACGCGTGCGCTCCTGCTCCTTGAGCGGCAGGGTCTGCAGGGTTTCGATAAAGCCGGACAGCACCGTCAGCGGCGTGCGTATCTCGTGCGAAACATTGGCCACAAAATCGCGCCGCATGGCTTCAGCCAGCTCCACGGCCGTGATGTCACGCGACAGCAAAAGTTTTCGGTCCTTGCCATAGGAATGTGCATGCACCGAAAGCCTGACCGGTCGTTTCGGGGTGCTGGAACTGCCGGCAATCAGCACATCATGCGAAAAATCAGCCTCCGCCATGTAGGCTCTGAAAGACGGTTCACGCACCAGGTTGGCAATATGCTGGAGCACATCGCGCTGGGCATCAAAGCCGAAGTGCTGCGCGGCTATCTGGTTGCACCATTCAATGCGCCCCTGGGCGTCCAGCAACACCACACCACTCGGCGAGGCCTGCATCGCGGCCAGAAACTCTTCAAGCCGGGCATGGCTTTCTTTCAGCTGCTGATCGCGATTTTTCAGCAGCCGGCGTATGCGGTTGCCGACCTCGCCCCAGACACCCGGCATGTCGGGCAAAGGACTCGCTATCATCGCAGGGGTTTCGTTGCCCTGCTCCAGCCGCAGCCAATTCAGCAGACGCGCTACGTAAAGGCTGTCAAATGCAAGCCAGACGAACGCTGCCAGCACCACACCCAATGCAAGCCCTTTTTCGGATGCGACCCAAAAACCCAAACCGCCGCCTGCAAACATGCAAGCGGCAAAACCCACCGAGCGCTTGATCATGTGCCGGATTGTGCCGCAGCAGGAGAGGTAGCCGGCGCAGCCAGGGCTGTCAACCGGTAGCCGGCACCGCGCACGGTTTCCACCATGCTACCTGCGCCACCCAGCGCCTCCCTGAGGCGTTTAACGTGTACGTCGACGGTGCGCTCTTCAATAAATACATGGTCACCCCACACCTTGTCGAGCAGCGCACTGCGGCTGTGCACGCGTTCGGCATGCGTCATCAGGTAGTGCAGCAGCTTGAACTCTGTCGGGCCGAGTTTCAGAGCTTGTGCCTGGTAAGTGATGCGGTGCGTGGCCGCATCGAGCACCAGAGCGCCTACCGTCACGCTCTCATTGGCCGATTCAGGCGCACGCCGGCGCAACACCGCGCGTATGCGGGCCAGCAGCTCCTGGGTCGAAAAAGGTTTGGTGATGTAGTCGTCCGCACCGGCATCAAGGCCGGCAATCTTGTCCGGCTCATCGCCTCTGGCCGTCAGCATCAGGATGGGAATACTTTTGGTACGCGACTGCTTGCGCCAGTGGCGTGCCAGCGACAGGCCACTTTGCCCCGGCAGCATCCAGTCAAGCAGAATGACGTCCGGCAGCACCGCGTCCAGCTCGCGCTGCGCCGTCACGCTGTCCTGCGCCACCACCGGATCAAAGCCGCCGTGCTGCAGGTTGACCGCAATCAGTTCAGCGATGGCCGGCTCATCCTCAACAATCAGTACGCGCGGTTGATGCTTCATTGGCGGCGTCCTTGCTGGCTATCTGACAGCATGTTCAATCTCGGCCATGGGCGTGTGCCGGACATCTGCGCCCTTGACGATGTAGATGATGAATTCGGCAATGTTCTTGGCATGGTCGCCCACGCGTTCAATGGCTTTGGCAACAAATAGCAAATCTAGACTGGCAGAAATGGTCCGCGGGTCTTCCATCATGTAGGTGATCAGCTTGCGCACAAATCCATCGAACTCCTGGTCGATCAGGTCGTCTTCTTTCAGGATGGACACGGCCGCAGCGGTATCGAGCCGCGCAAAGGCATCAAGCGCCTTGCGCAGCAGCCCGCTAGCCAGCTCGGCCGCCACGCGCAGATCCGACGACGGCAGCGCCCGTGCAGAACCGCTTTCAATGATCGACTTGACCATACGCGCAATTTTTTCGGCTTCGTCACCAGCGCGCTCAAGGTTAGCGGTGGTCTTGGAAATGGCAATCAGCAGGCGCAGATCTCGGGCCGTCGGCTGGCGCCGCGCAATGATGGACGACAGCTCGCGGTCAATGTCAATTTCCATCGAGTTGACGCGTGATTCGGTCTCGATGACCTGGTTAGCGCTTTCGGCGCTGAACTGCGACAGCGCATAAATCGCCAGGCGGATCTGGGATTCAACCAGGCCGCCAAGCTCCATCACGCGTGAAGAAACGCCATTGAGCTCGCTGTCAAACTGGGTGGACAAATGTTTATCGGACATGTTTTCTTTCCTGATCAACCGAAACGGCCGGTGATGTAGTCTTCGGTTTCCTTGCGCTTTGGCTTGAAGAAAAGTTCTTCAGTCGCGCCAAATTCGACCAGATCGCCAAGGTACATGTAGGCGGTGTAGTCGCTGCAGCGTGCAGCCTGTTGCATGTTGTGCGTGACGATCACCACGGTGTAGTCGTTTTTCAGCTCGGCAATCAACTCTTCCACCTTGGCGGTCGAGATCGGATCGAGTGCCGAGCAGGGTTCGTCCAGCAGCAGGACTTCAGGCTTGATGGCAATGCCGCGTGCGATGCGCAGCCGTTGCTGCTGTCCGCCCGACAGGCTGGAGCCGCTCTGACTGAGCTTGTCTTTCA
>JANYFF010000287.1 GCA_025362825.1 Polaromonas sp.
AACAATGGAGATGCCATTGGGCTTGTTGAACTCGCAGGCCATTTTTGCCAGCAGCTTGTTGGGTGCCACGCCGATTGAGCAGGTCAGTCCGGTTTTTTCAAATACGGCTTTCTGAATCAGTCGCGCCAGCACGCGCCCGCCTTCGCGCTGGCCGCCCGGTACATCGGTGAAGTCGATGTACACCTCATCGACGCCGCGGTCCTGTATTACCGGCGCAATGTCTGCAATGGTGGTTTTGAAAAGCCGCGAAAGCCTGCGGACCTCATCAAAGTCCACTGGCAGGACGATGGCCTGCGGGCAGAGCTTTGCCGCCTTCATCATGCCCATGGCCGAGCCCACACCGAATTGCCGCGCCGCGTAGGTAGCGGTGGTGATCACGCCGCGGCCAACATAATCCTTGAGCAGCGGGAAGCTCTCTATCGGCACAAAGCGCAGCTCCCTGCCGCCATGAGATTCGCTGAGCATTTCGTCCACCTTGCGCCGCCCACCACCGATCACCACCGGCAGGCCCCTGAGCTGCGGGTAGCGCAGCAGTTCGACCGACGCAAAAAAAGCGTCCATGTCGAGATGAGCAATGCGGCGTAGGGGGGTGGAAGCGGGACTGGGCACAAAGCTGATTTTCCGCGTTTTTGGGTGCCTCTATTGAGGTAACTTGAATCAGGCCGGTCAAGACAGCAGTTCAGGTCCGATGCTCGCGATGTCTGGCAGGCCGCAGAGAATCAGGGTCCGGGCCAGTTCATCACGCAGAATTTTCACCATACGGCCGGCATCTGACTCGCCGGCTGCACAGGCGCCGTACAGGGCGGGGCGCTCTATGCGCACGGCCGCGGCGCCAGATGCCACGGCTTTGGTAATGTCAGAACCACAGCGTATGCCCCCGTTCGTAAATACTTCCCGGAAATTGGTTTCAAGCGGTGCAGGCGACAGGCTGGAGCTTACCTTGCAAGCCGTAAGCGATGGCTTACACCTGCTGACCTTTTTGACCGATGGAGCTGGGTGTTCATGCGCCGAATACTGGGGCTCTTTTACAAACCAAGGATGCCCATGCCAACCATCACGACCGTCGACAACACGCAGCTTTATGTGAAAGACTGGGGCAGCGGCCGCCCGGTCATTCTGATGCATGGCTGGCCCCTTTCGTCCGACAGCTGGGACGACCAGGCCATGGCCATTGCCAATGCCGGTTATCGCACCATCGCGTATGACCGTCGCGGCTTTGGCCGGTCTTCACAGCCGTGGACGGGTTACGACTATGACACGCTGGCAGACGATCTTGCGGCGGTCATTGCCCAAACCGGCGCGCAGGACGCCGTAGTGGTTGGGTTCTCGATGGCGGGCGGCGAGATTGCGCGCTATATGTCAAGTCATAGCGGGAGGGGCCTCTCCAAGGCCGTGCTGGTTTCTTCAGTGGTTCCTTACATGCTCAAGACCAAGGACAATCCCGAAGGCACCGATGCCTCTGTCTTTGATGGCATGACAAAAGCGATGAAAGAAGACCGCGCCAAATTCTTTGCCGGGTTCTTCAAGGATTTTTATGGTGTGGGTTTGCTGTCACACCCCACCAGTGACGAGGTTGTCCAGTGGTCGTGCAACGTGGCGATGCAGGCAAGCCTGAAGGCCACGCTTGAATGCGCGAAGTCGTTCGCCACGACAGACTTTCGTCCTGACCTCCCGGCTTTCAAGATGCCGACCCTGATTATCCACGGCACAGACGACAAGACGGTGCCAATTGACGCAGCCGGCCGTGCTGCTGCTGTGGGTATTGCCAACTCTACCTTGATCGAATATGACGGCGCAGCGCATGGGCTGCCAGCCACCCACAAGGATCAGCTGATCAAGGATTTGCTGGATTTCATCCGGCGTTGAACGCAGGCCTGACCCGGGCCATTCAGACCGGGAAGGTTCCCGGCAGCAATATGGACTTGTCGATGGACCGGATATCGGTCCGTCCACAAAAGGCCATCGTCAGGTCCAGTTCCTTGTGGATGATTTCCAGGGCTTTGGTTACGCCTTCTTCACCCATAGCACCCAGGGCATACAGCATGCTTCGCCCGATGTAGGTGCCTTTTGCGCCGAGCGCGGTGGCCTTCAAAACGTCTTGTCCAGACCGGATGCCGCCGTCCATATGGACTTCGATCCTGCTGCCCACCGCATCAACGATGGCCGGCAAGGCATGGATGGACGAAGGCGCTCCATCGAGTTGCCGACCGCCGTGATTGGAAACGATCAATGCATCGGCGCCGGAATTGACGGCAAATTGTGCGTCTTCGGAGTCCTGAATGCCCTTCAGGATGAGCTTGCCGCCCCAGCGGTTTTTGACCCATTCCACATCTGCCCAGCTCAGCGTCGGGTCAAACTGTTTGGCCGTCCATTCCGACAGCGACCCCATGTTTTCAACGCCCTTGACGTGGCCAAAAATGTTGCCGAACTGGCGTCGTTTGGTACCCAGCATGCCGAGACACCAGCGCGGCTTGGTCGCCAGGTTGATGATGTTGGCGAGCGTTGGCTTGGGCGGCGTGGACAGGCCATTGCGCAAGTCCTTGTGACGCTGGCCGAGGATCTGCAAATCAAGTGTCAGAACCAGCGCAGAGCAGCCAGAGGCCTTGGCGCGGTCAATCAACCGGGCCGAAAAATCACGGTCACGCATCAGGTAGAGCTGGAACCAGAAAGGGTGGTTGCCGGTTTCCTGGGCGACGTCTTCAATCGAGCAGATGCTCATGGTTGACAGCGTGAAAGGGATGCCGAATTTTTTGGCCGCGCGCGCCGCCAGAATCTCGCCATCGGCGTGCTGCATGCCCGTCATCCCGGTCGGTGCAATCGCCACTGGCATGGCCACGTCCTGGCCAACCATCTGCGTATGGGTGCTGCGGCCCTCCATGTTCAGGGCTACGCGCTGGCGCAACAATATTTTCTGGAAGTCCGCCTCGTTCGCGCGGTAAGTGCCCTCAGTCCACGAGCCGGAATCGGCATAGTCATAGAACATGCGCGGCACACGTTTTTTGGCCAGCTCGCGCAGATCGGCAATGTTGGTGATGACTGTCATGCTTGTCTCCTTCTTTTTCCAGGCGGGCTGGGGATGGCTTGATGGTAAGGGCGGCGTTGGCGGAGCGGCGTGAAACCTGTCGCTGGCCGACTGAAATTATTTTGATACCGAAGCAGGCCTGGTGATGCGCGCCGCCGCAGCAGGCTCCGATAACGTATTTTGGGCGTGTTTTGTGCCCCTGGACCCCGTATTTAATACAGGTTTAGCTACGTAATTAATAGCAAACAGGCTTTGTCCGGTTCCCTTGATAAGCCATTCGTCGCGGGCCGCTTCAATCTGTTTGCCAAATTGTGTATGGACCAAAACCAGTCCCTTCAACTGAACACCTGACCTTGTCTTGAATGCTTTGCAGCGTCGCCGGGCCATTTAGCTGTAGCAGGAAATACTGTTCTTCATCAATGCGCTCGTAGGAGCCGGGGCGCAAAGTTTTGATAAAGGGCCCGCCGCTATTGAATTTATAGCCAAAGGTGCCCGTAAACTGAGCGCCGGAGGCTGATTTCATGCCTGAACGGACTTGCGGCGTGCAGTTAGCGCCCTATGGCCGGTCGTTTTTAAATTCAAGGGCCCACTCATGGTCGCTGATCCACCGCCCGGTGCCTTTTATAGCTTGCGCCTAGGCTGGGCACCAGCCAGTTTTCGCAACAACAAAAAAAAACGGGCCTACGCCCGTCTTTTCGAAACATAAGGACGATGCGCCGCCCCTGCTTAACTCAGGTTGACCGGCACAAAAATCTTGTCGCTACCGCGCTGGATCAGCAACGCCACGGACTTTTCTGATTTGGCAACCGCAGCGCGTACCTGTTCAATATTCTTCACAGGCAACCCGTTGATGGAAATCAGCACGTCACCAGACTGCACGCCCGCCAGGGCTGCTGGTCCGCTGGCCTGCTGGACGATCAGGCCACTGTCCAGACCGGACTCCTGCTTTTCATCGGGCTGCAAGGGACGCAGTGCCAAGCCGAGCTTGCCCTGGTTCGGCGTGTCTTTCTTACTGGCGACCTGCTCGGCCTTGTCGTTGGCGTTAACCAGTCGTGCAGTCAGCTCTTTTGACGCACCCTGGCGCCAGATATCGAGCTTTACGCTGTCGCCGGGCGCTGCCAAGCCGATCACCGCTGGCAAGTCTCCGGACGACACAATCGGCTGGCCGTTGACTTTGCGGATCACGTCGCCTGATTGCAGTCCAGCCTTCTCGGCAGGACTGCCTTTTTCAACGGTGGATACCAATGCGCCTTCAGGTTTGTCGAGCTTGAAGGAGTCGGCAAAGCTCTGGTTGACCTCCTGCACGGCGACACCCAGGCGCGCATGTTCGACCTTGCCCGTGGCAACAATCTGGTCCTTGATCTTGCTGGCAATGTCAATCGGGATGGCAAACGACACGCCTTGGTAGCCGCCGCTGCGGCTGTAGATTTGCGAGTTGATGCCGACCACTTCGCCGCGCGCATTGAACAGCGGGCCGCCCGAGTTGCCTGGGTTTACGGCGACGTCGGTCTGGATGAAGGGTACGGCGCTGTCGTCGGGCAGCGAGCGGCCTTTGGCACTCACCACCCCGGCCGTGACGGTGTTTTCAAAACCGAAGGGTGAGCCGATCGCCAGCACCCATTCGCCGACCCGCAATTCACTGGTTTTACCCAAGGCAACCACGGGCAGATTTTTTGCTTCAATGCGCAGTACCGCTACATCGGTCTTGGGGTCGGAGCCCAACACCTTGGCCCGGAATTCCCTACGGTCTGTCAGCTTGACGGTGACCTCTTTTGCGTCCTTCACCACGTGTGCATTGGTCAGGATGATGCCGTCACTGCTGACGATAAAGCCCGAGCCCTGGCCACGGGTAGGCTGCTCCTGCTGGTTGCCCCGGCCTGCGCCGTTACCCGGACGCTGGCCCTGGCCCTGCTGGAAGCGGCGGAAGAACTCCAGGAAGGGATCGATTGATGCCGCATCCTCATCGCCCTGCGCGATGGAGGACTGGTCAGCCACCTTGGTGGTGCCGGTCACACTGATGTTGACGACTGCAGGACCGTATTTTTCAGTGATCTGGGGGAAGTCGGGTAGCGTCGCAGACGAGCTGAATGTGCCGCCGGAACTGTTGGCCATCAACACGGGCGACGCAGCTGCTGCCGCCGAGTGCAGGGTATTGAAGGCCCCCACCCCAGCGCCGCCGATGGCGCCTGCGGTCAGCAAGGCGACGACCAGCGCGGTATTTTTCAAGGCTGCGGATTTCATAAAACGTTTCCTTCAGTTGGAGGCACACACCGGTGCCGGTACCTGCAACTATGGAGCGCTATTCTTAGGCAGCCCTTAAGAATGAAGTCCCCGGAAATTGGTATCAGATCTGGAAGCCGAGCCAGCGCACCAGCCCCTCGGCTACATCGCTTGTCAGAGAGGCCTGGCGCGGTACGAAGCTTTCGATGTGACCGAAGTTTTCAGCTATCCACCGGTTGACTGCTGCAATATCACCAGCGTCATAAAAGGCTACCATCAACTCAAAGTTCAGGAACAGACTGCGTGAATCAAGGTTCAGCGAGCCGCACAGCGCGATCGCATCGTCTATGACCACTGTTTTGGCGTGCACCATGCCGGCCGCCAATCGTATCTGGCCACCGGCGGCTGCCAGATCTCGCAGCGCGCGTGCGCGCGCCAAGTCGGCCAGCCGGTGATTGGATCTTGCAGGCACCACCAGTTCGACTCGCACGCCGCGCCGCGCAGCCAGGCACAACGCCGTCAGCAAGGCGTCGTCAGGAACAAAATACGGTGTGACCGCGATCACGTTTTTTTCGGCTCGAAAAAGGGCGGTCAACATCAGACCGTAAAACGTGTCCTGGCCCTGGTCCGGGCCGCTCGGGATCATTTGCGCCAGGTGTTGGTTGACCATGCCTTGTGCCGGATCGGACCCTGGGAATGTTTGTAATTTCAGTGCCTGCTTTTCAGGGATCGTCGGTCCGTAGCTGTAACGCCAGTGGCTGTCAAACAGCGCTTGTGCCTGCGCAGCCAGTGGCCCCTCTATGGTGAAGCTCAGGTCTGTCCACGGTCTTGAATGGCCGTCGCCTGTGAAATATTCGGCCGCCAGATTGCGACCACCTGTCCAGAAACGCTGGCTATCGGCAATGGTGAGTTTGCGGTGGTTGCGCAGGTTTCCCTTGCCGCTGAGTAAATTGCGCAGCAGGGGCATGTGCCAGCGGACCTGCACACCTGCATCGCGCAGTGCGCGCACTTGCGTTGTCGACGTATGCCAGCTTCCCAATGCATCGAGCAGCAGCCGCACGTGTACACCTTCAGAGGCGCGGTTTTCCAGAAGTCGAGCCAATTGATGGCCGAGCACGTCATCGCCCAGCACAAAGGTACAGATATCCAGCTTCGAGGAGGCGCTTCTGGCGAGCTGTTCAAATTCATCCCACGCAGCCGCGCCATCACAATGAAAGCGAATGGACCGGTTGGCGGCAGGCGCAGCCAGGCCCATGCCCTCCAGCGTGGCCATGGCGCTGCCCTGCAGCGTTCCATTGGCCGGGTGTCTGGCCGTCAGTGGAATCTGTAGCGGCGGCCTTGCAAATTTGCGCGTACCAAGCACAAGGTAAAGCGGCAAGCCGACATACGGTAACAGCGCAATTGTCAGCACCCAGGCCAGTGCGGCAGAAGGATGGCGGCGCTGGCCGCTCAGGTGTGTACCGACGGCATAAATCAACAGGCCGGCGAGGACAAAAGAAAAGTGGGCCAGTACTGCAAAGGGGTAGCCTCCCACAGTGAAAGTCATGTTATCGAGCCGCGGTTAGGGGAGAGGAAGCAACGGAATCCGGGTCGACGGGAGCGAGGGCAAGGCGAACCTCTACCCGCAGGCCACCAAGGTGCGTTGAAGATCCCACGTCAAGCTTGGCGCCATGCCTTTCGGCAATGGTCTTGACAATGGCCAAGCCCAGTCCGCTGCCGGTTTCGGCCAGCGTGTCGCCGGCCCGAAAGAAGCGGTCAAAAATCCGGGGAAGGGCATCTGGCGCAACGCCGGGCCCGCTGTCTTCTACCGTAAGCACAGCTACTCCGTTCATGACGTCAATGCGTACATCGACGCGCCCTGCTGCGGGCGTGTATTTGATAGCGTTGTCCAGCAGGTTGCGCAGCAGCACGCGCAGCGCTTCGGGCTGGCCCATGACCCGCGCTGCATGCTGAGCGGCAAGGCCCAGATCAATCTGCTTGAGCTGGGCCAGAGGCAGCATGTCGGCAACCGCCAGCCTGACAACCTCCAGCAAGTCGACAGCTTCCTGCTGTGGCGCGCCGCTGCTGGCCTCCTCGCGTGCGAGTGTCAGGAGCTGTTCTAC
>JANYFF010000252.1 GCA_025362825.1 Polaromonas sp.
GGTAGAGCTCGATGATGCGTTCGCCGCGGGTCAGTGTGGCGTTGGCGTCAAAG
The DNA here is from genome assembly GCA_025362825.1 of Polaromonas sp. Taxonomy (GTDB): domain Bacteria; phylum Pseudomonadota; class Gammaproteobacteria; order Burkholderiales; family Burkholderiaceae_C; genus Polaromonas. Next base: position 54 of record JANYFF010000252.1, read on the forward strand.
CTCAGGCGGGCATCGACTTCGGTGGACACCCGGCCTGGCACGATAGACAGGATTTCACAGCCAAAGCGCACCAGCAGGCGGTCCATGACTTCGTCCAGCGCCCGCCCCTTGAAGCGGCTCACCGCATCCTTGAGCAGCGGCTGGTACTCGGCCTTCTGCACGGCTTTAAGTATTAGCGACGGATTGGTGGTGGCATCCTGCGGCAAAAATTGCCCCAGCTGCTTGAAGTCACCGGTATCGGCAACCACGGTAGTGAATTGTTTGAGGGCGTCGAGTTGGTTCATGGGTTGATTATTGACCGTACGGGACAGGGTCGATGTAGGCCAGAAGAGTGTCAGGCTGGATTGACCTGGACCACCGACACGCCGTGGTCGGCCAGGCTCAGTCCCACGTCGGCGCCCAGTTGCAGAACATTGGTGAGGTCGGGCGACACGACAAAAATGGAGCCCAGCACCGTCTCAAAAGTGTATTCATGGATGCTGCCAAGGTAGGCCAGCTTGGCCAGCCTGGCCTTAAGGCCGCTGCCATCACGGTGAATCAGCCAGGCCTCGGGCCGCACCGCCACCTTGACGGGGCCGGCGGCTACGGGACGCTGCGGTTTCAAAGTCAGCGGACCCAGCGCGACACTGCCGTCGCCGCTCGCCACACCGGGAAACAGCATGGCTTCACCCATGAAACCGGCAACAAACTCGCTCTTCGGATATTCATACAGGTCTTGCGGCGTGCCGCATTGCGCAATCACGCCGTGGTCCATCACAATGATCTGGTCGCTTACCGCGAGAGCCTCACTTTGATCGTGTGTGACATAAGCAACTGTCAGGGATAGCCTCTGCTGCAGGGCGCGGATTTCTTCACGCATCTCGCGGCGAAGCCGGGCGTCCAGATTGGACAGCGGCTCGTCGAACAAGAGTACTTCGGGCTCCAGCACCAGCGCACGGGCCAGCGCCACGCGTTGCTGCTGCCCGCCCGACAGCTCGCTCGGCAGGCGTTCGTCGTAATCGACCAGGCCGACGTTTTTCAGCGCTTCCACAGCACGCGCACGCGCCTCGACCTTGGCAACGCCCGACATCTTCAGCCCATACATGACGTTTTCAACGACATTCATGTGGGGAAACAGCGCATAGCTCTGGAACATCATGCTCACATTGCGCTGCGCAGGCCCGAGCGTGGTGACATCCTTGCCGCCCATGATGATCTGCCCGGACGTTGGCGATTCGAGGCCGGCAATCATGCGTAGGGTCGTGGTTTTACCGCAGCCCGACGGACCAAGAATGGTAGTCAGCGAGCCCTTGCGGACCTCAAAGCTGATGCCCTTGACAGCCAGCGGCGCCGAGGCATCGGAGCCATAGCGCTTGGTGACATTGTGGAATTCGATGCCGTTGCTCATAGTGTTGGTCGTTCAGGTTTTTCAGTTTGGTGACGCCGCGAATGCAATCGCCGGGCTCAATGCAAAGGTGCGCGCACCGCAGCCTTGCGCCGTCCAAGCTTTCGCTCACCCACAAAAAACTGGATCAAGGCTGTAACCAGCGACATCAGGACAATCAGCACCGTGCAGTAGGCCAGCGCCACGCCATAGTCACCGTTGCCAACACGCCCGATGATGTAGGTGGTGGCCAGTTCGTTTTCGGCCGTCACCAGAAAGATGACTGCACTCACCGTGGTAATCGCACGCACAAAGCTGTAGACCAGCGCGGCAACCAGCGCCGGCTTGAGCAGCGGCAGCACCACGTAACGCAGGGTCTGCACGCTGCTGGCACGCAGCATAATGGAGGCTTCGTCCAGCGACTTGTCAAGTTGCTTGAAGGCCGCAGTACCGGCCCGCACGCCGACCGGCAAATTGCGGAACATGAAGCACAGCACGATGATGAGCGAGGTGCCCGTCAATTCGAACGGCGGCACATTGAAGGCCATGATGTAGCTCACACCCAGCACGGTGCCCGGAATGGCAAACGCCAGCAGCGCGGCAAATTCAAAAGCGCTTTGACCACGAAAGTCGGTGCGCGCGAGCAGCCATGCAATCAGTAGCCCGACCAGCGCCGTCATGGGCGCCGCAATCGCAGCCAGCTTGATGGTGGTAAAAAACGAACTCCACGCCGTGCCCGCCCAGACAATGCCGAACTGGCTCCATTCGAGCGCAAATGTGGTCCTGAAATGGTTGAGTGTGAAGGTGTAGTCGCGGCCCCAGGTTTGTACAAATCCGCCGGCAAATGCAAACAGGTACACCACCAGCGTGAAAGCCATCCACGGCAACGCCACGGCATGCACAAACTTGCGCACCTGGCTGGGCAACGGCATGGCAATACCAGCGTCGCCCTTGCCCGACACCGTGGTGAAGTTCTGCTTGCCCAGCAGGCTGCGCTGGATGGCAAATACTGACAAGGCGAAGATCGTCAGAATCCAGGCCAGCGACGCGGCACGGCCCTGGTCGTATTGGGCACCGACAATCGCAAAAAATATCTCGGTCGACAAAACTGAAAACTGACCACCCACCACAATCGGATTGCCAAAGTCGGCCATGCTTTCAATGAAGCCAACCAGAAAAGCGTTAGCAAGGCCCGGCTTGAGCAGCGGCAGCGTTACGGTCATAAAGGTGCGCAAGGGGTCTGCACGCAGGGTTTGCGCAGCTTCCTCCAGGCTGGGTGAAACGCCCTGCACCACGCCGCGCATGATCATGAAGGCGATCGGCGTGAAGGCAAAAGTCTGCGCCAGCCAGACACCAAACCAGCCATAAAACCAGCGCGTCGGTGCAATGCCAAAGGCGTATTCAAGAAACTGGTTGACGATGCCAGCCCGGCCGAACAGCAGGATAAGGCCAAGACCCACCACGAATGGCGGCGTGATGATCGGCAACATGGCCACCACATTGAGCGGCTTGCTGAAGCGGCTTGAAGCACGCTCGGCCATCAGCGCCATCAGGGTGCCCAGCAGCGTAGTGGCGCCGGCAGTCATGAGGCCCAGAAACAACGTGTTCCAGGCGACGCCACAGGTCAGGCCGCCACCCCAGCCAGTGATGCAGCCCATGCCGAAATTGCGCTGAATGGCGACGCGTTCGACGATGGCGCTGACCGCAAATTGCCCATCTTCTGTCAGGAAAGCACCGGCCAGCGCCTTGAGCACAGGAAACACGATAAACAGGCCAAGCAGACTGCCGCAACCCACCACGGCCGCGGCGACAAACAGGTCGCCCTTGAAATACCCGCGCCGGGCAATGCCACAGGCCGTGAGCATCAAAAGCGTCGTCAGCACCACAAAGCCGCCCCAGCCCACACCGGGCTGGCGTGCAGCAAGCTCGCCGAAACTGGCGGTGAACGACTCAAACGCCCAGCCCCGCGCGCCAATCAGAAAACCGCTTACGAGCAATGACAGCGCGCCAAGGCCGCCACCGGCGATCAATACCGCGCCCTGCTGGCGGCCAGACTGAAAAAAGGCACCAGCCGCTGCGACAAAAAAACCTGCGAGTCCGAGCCAGAGCCAGGGCCGCCCGTAAACGGCAGCCTGCATGATGCCGTTACCAGTTTGTTCACCCGCGAAAACCTGCGGAATTTTGAGCAGTCCGTTCGCGTCCTGGATGGCGTACCAGGGCAGGACGAGATAGGCCAGAACCCCGACTGCCAGCCACAGCCAGAGCGTTCTGTTGATCGACCAGTTCATAGTGAGCTTGAGTACGGGAGATGGAGGCGGCAACCCGTCACAGACGTGCACCTAGGAAAATGCAATGCGAGAGCTATTTGGGCTGGTTAAGAACTTCTTTTTCCCACTTTGCAATCAGCCGGCGGCGCTCTGCGCTTGCGCCATATTTGGCGTAGTCGTAATTGATCAGTTTGATTTTGGCGGGGTTGATCATGCGTGGGTCAATCGGCACCGTGCTGTTGCTCGGCAACTGGAACTGCTTGGCCGCCAGACCGAACTGCTGACCTCCCGGAGTCAGCGCCCATTCATAGAACTTTTTGGCGGCTTCGGTGTTCGGGCCGTTTTTGACAATGCTCATGGAACCGATTTCAGCGCCTGTGCCTTCCGATGGGGTCACCGAGCCCACCGGAAAGCCCTGGATCGCCTCGGTCGTTACGTCATGTACGAAACTGATTGACACGGCGGTTTCACCGCGTGCCGCAGCCTTTGCGGGCGCTACGCCGGACCGTGTGTAGGTACTGACATTCTTGTGCAGCGCCCGCATGTAGTCGAAGGCCTTGTCCTCCCCCATTAGCTGGACCAGCGTCGCAATAACGGTATAGGACGTGCCACTGGAAGCGGCATTGGCCATCTGGATCTCGCCCTTGAATTCAGGCTTTAGCAGGTCTGCCCACGACTTTGGC
>JANYFF010000291.1 GCA_025362825.1 Polaromonas sp.
CGCTGCGCTGGACGACAAGCTGGCCAAATCAATTGAGGCGGCCAATCTGCAAACCGTGCAGTTCCCCGCAGACGGCAAGCTGCTGGGCAACTGGCGTGAAGGCGAGAAAATTGCGCAGAACGGCCGGGGTATGACCTGGAGCGACAAGCCTGGTGAGGCCAACGGCGGCAGCTGCTACAACTGCCACCAGATCAGCAAGGCTGAACTGTCCTTCGGCTCCATCGGCCCCAGCCTGCAAAACTACGGCAAGCTGCGCGGCGTCAGCGACCCTGCCGCGCCGGGCAGTAAGGCCCTCGTCGACTACACCTGGAGCAAGCTCTGGAACGCCAAGGCCTTTAACGCTTGCTCCGGCATGCCGCGTTTTGGCCATGCAGGCATCCTGACGGTCGAGCAACTGCGCGACGTGATGGCGCTGCTGTTAGACCCGGCATCGCCGGTCAACCAGTAAAGCCCTCCCAAAGCCGCTAAAAAACCCTATTGATCCGGCCCGATGAAGTCTTCATTTACTTTCGGGCTGAGCTTGTCGAAGCTGGCGCAACCCTTCGACAGGCTCAGGGCGAACGGTTCATATTTCACAAGGCCGGATCAGTAAAAAGGCTTGTGTATGCCTTCAAATGCCCTGAAAGTGCTTTCAAGAGCCTTTCGGGGATCATTTAGGCCTCTGGCCCCCGCATTCCGGTCACCTATAGCTATCAAATTAATAGTAAATTGAGCTAACCGAATGACCACCTGCCTGTACCGCCTCACCATGAAAAGGCCGCCATGAACCTGTCTCGCCGGGAGTTTTCGAGTGTTGTGGCTGCCGGGCTGGTGGTCGGCTTTCCATTTCAGCGTGAAGCCAGCGCCGCGCAGGCAGCATCGCTGTATGACGTGCCGCGCACTGGCAACGTGCACCTGCTGCACATGACCGATTGCCACGCGCAGCTGCTACCGGTTTATTTCCGCGAGCCGTCAGTCAACCTCGGGGTGGGCGCCATGCGCGGACAGTTGCCGCATCTGGTTGGTGAGCATTTTTTAAAGGCCGTTGGCATCCGGCCCGGCTCCCGCGAGGCGTACGCCTTCACCGCCCTGAACTTTGAGCGCGCGGCTCGCCAGTATGGCAAGGTTGGCGGCTTTGCGCATCTGGCGACCCTCGTCAAGCAACTGAAAGCCGGGCGCCCCGGCGCGCTGTTACTCGATGGCGGCGACACCTGGCAGGGCAGCGCTACGGCGCTGTGGACGCAGGGCCAGGACATGGTGGACGCCGCCAAACTGCTGGGCGTTGATGTCATGACCGGCCATTGGGATTTCACCTATGGCGAGGAGCGCATCAAGGAGATCGTGGACGGCGACTTTGCCGGCAAGGTTGACTTCATTGCGCAAAACGTCAAGACCAGCGACTTTGGCGATGCAGTGTTCAAGCCTTACGTCTTGAAGGAAATGAACGGCGTGGTGGTGGCGATCGTCGGTCAAGCCTTTCCGTACACGCCTATTGCCAATCCTGCCTGGCTGACGCCCAGCTGGACCTTCGGGATTCGCGAGACAGAGATGCAGGACACCGTCAACGAAGCGCGTGCCAAAGGGGCGCAGGCCGTGGTGCTGCTCAGCCACAACGGCATGGACGTCGACCTGAAGATGGCATCGCGCGTGACTGGTATCGACGTCATCCTGGGCGGGCATACGCACGACGGCGTGCCGGTGCCGGTGATTGTGAAGAACGCGGGCGGGCAAACCGTGGTGACCAATGCCGGCAGCAACGGCAAGTTTTTGGGCGTTCTGGACCTCGATGTCAAAGGCAAAACCGTCACCGGCTTCAATTACCGCCTCCTGCCGGTTTTCTCGAACTTGCTGCCGGCTGATGCGGCCATGTCTGCGCAAATCGCCGCCAGCCGGGCGCCTTACGAGGCCAGGCTGTCTGAAAGGCTGGCTGTAACGGGCGGCGCGCTTTACCGGCGCGGCAATTTCAACGGCACCTTCGACCAGCTGGTGCTCGACGCGCTAATGGATGTTAGGGGCGCAGAAATCGCTTTTTCGCCGGGCTTTCGCTGGGGCACGTCGCTGTTGCCAGGCCAGACCATCACCCGCGAGCACCTGATGGACCAAACCGCCATCACCTACCCGTGGACCACGCTGACCGACATGCGCGGCGACATGATTAAGACGATTCTTGAAGACGTGGGCGACAACCTGTTCAATCCCGACCCTTATTACCAGCAGGGCGGCGACATGGTGCGCGTCGGCGGCCTGACCTACACCTGCGAGCCCGGCGCAAAGATGGGTTCGCGCATCCAGGACATGCGGCTTGGGGGCAAGCTGATCGAGGCTGACAAGACCTACAAGGTGGCCGGCTGGGCGCCGGTGGCCGAAGCCAGCAAAAATGCCGGACCGGCGGTATGGGATGTGGTCGAGACCTACTTCAAGGCCCACAAGGTCATCAAACCAGTTAAACCGAACACGCCGAAATTGGTGGGCGTGGCTGAAAATCCGGGGCTGACAGGCGCTTGAAGCGTCCGTTGAGCGTTGCTTGTCTTTCCGCGGTCAGCGTTCGGTGGCACAATCCGAGTTGTTTCTGAAGGCCCTTCCTTGCCACAGTCGCATCCGCTAATCGGTCCAGCCGTGTTGCGGAAGGTTAATCAACCAGCTATAGCCGGCGCATTTGCCGGGGTAGCCAGCTTATGTTTCCCCAAGGGAAACGGAGGTCAGCGCATATGAGTTCAAACTCGCAGTCACCTGCATCCACGTCAACGACGCCCGCGTCAACTGCGTCGGTCTACAACACCTACCAGGGCAATACCTATCTCTTCGGCGGCAACGCGCCCTATGTCGAGGAGATGTATGAAAACTACCTCGCCAATCCCGGCAGCGTGCTGGACACCTGGCGCGAGTATTTTGACGCACTCCAAAACGTTCCTGCGGTTGATGGCAGCAACTCCAAAGACGTACCGCACCTGCCGGTCGTTAATGCGTTTGCCGAGCGTGCCAAACAAGGCCAGACTAAAGTGGTGGTGGCCAGCGCCGACTCCGAAATGGGCCGCAAGCGTACCTCGGCGCAGCAGCTGATTGCTGCTTACCGCAACGTAGGTGCTCGCTGGGCTGACCTGGACCCGCTCAAGCGCACCGAGCGCGACAAGATCCCCGAGCTTGACCCGGCTTTTTACGGGTTCACGGATGCCGACCAGGAAGTTGTGTTTAACACCAGCAACACCTTCTTCGGCAAGGACACCATGAGCCTGCGCGAGCTCATGAACGCATTGCGTGAAACCTACTGCGGCACGATTGGCGCCGAGTACATGTACATGACCGACCAGAACCAGAAGCGCTGGTGGCAGCAGAAGCTGGAGTCGATTCGCAGCAAACCGAACCTCAGCAAGGAAAAAAAGCTTCACATCCTCGACCGCCTGAGCGCGGCCGAAGGCCTGGAGCGCTTTCTGCATACCAAATACGTCGGCCAGAAGCGTTTTTCGCTTGAAGGCGGTGAAAGCTTTATTGCCAGCATGGACGAGCTGATCCAGCGCGGCGGTGAAATCGGCGTGCAGGAAATCGTTATCGGCATGGCCCACCGCGGCCGCCTGAACGTGCTGGTCAACTCACTGGGCAAGGTGCCTGCTGATCTGTTTGCAGAATTCGACCACACGGCGCCGGAAGACCTGCCAAGCGGCGACGTGAAATACCACCAGGGTTTCAGCTCCGACGTGACAACCCCGGGCGGCCCAGTGCACCTGACGCTGGCCTTCAACCCGTCCCACCTTGAAATCGTCAACCCGGTGGTTGAAGGTTCGGTGCGCGCGCGCATGGACCGCCGTGCCGACCTCAAGGGCCTGCAGGTGCTGCCAGTGCTGGTGCACGGCGACGCGGCCTTTGCAGGGCAGGGCGTTGTGATGGAAACCTTGGCGCTGGCCGAAACCCGCGGTTATTCGACCGGCGGCACGGTGCACATCGTCATTAACAACCAGATCGGTTTTACCACCAGCGACCCGCGCGACAGCCGCTCGACACTGTACTGCACCGACGTCGTCAAGATGATTGAAGCCCCAGTGCTGCACGTCAACGGCGACGACCCCGAAGCGGTTGTACTAGCGACCCAGTGGGCGCTGGAGTTCCGCATGGAATTCCAGAAGGATGTGGTGGTGGACATCATCTGCTTTCGCAAACTGGGTCACAACGAGCAGGATACGCCCGCACTGACCCAGCCGCTGATGTACAAAAAGATTGCACAGCACCCCGGTACGCGCAAGCTGTATGCAGACAAGCTGTCGGCACAGGGTATGGGCGAAACGCTGGGCGACGACATGGTCAAGGCCACGCGCGCGGCACTCGATGCTGGCAAGAGCACGTTTGACCCGGTTCTGACCAACTTCAAGAGCAAATATGCGGTGGACTGGACTCCTTTCCTGGGCAAAAAATGGACCGATGCGGGCGATACCGCCATTCCCATGGCTGAGTGGAAGCGCCTGGCTGACAAGATCACGACGATTCCTGCGACCGTAACGCCGCACAACCTGGTGAAGAAGGTGTATGACGACCGCGCAGCCATGGGCCGCGGCGACATTCCTGTCGATTGGGGCATGGGCGAGCACATGGCGTTTGCGTCGCTGGTGGCCAGTGGCTACCCGGTGCGTCTGTCTGGCGAAGATTGCGGCCGTGGCACATTCACCCACCGCCATGCGGTCATCCATGATCAGAACCGCGAAAAGTTTGACACCGGCACCTACGTTCCGCTGCAAAACGTCACCGACAAGCAAGCACCGTTTGTCGTCATCGACTCCATCCTGTCTGAAGAAGCCGTGCTGGCTTTTGAGTACGGCTATGCATCGAACGACCCCAGCACACTGGTGATCTGGGAAGCGCAGTTTGGTGACTTTGCCAATGGTGCGCAGGTCGTGATTGACCAGTTCATCGCGTCGGGCGAAGTGAAGTGGGGTCGCGTTAACGGTATCACATTGATGCTGCCGCACGGCTATGAAGGCCAGGGGCCAGAGCACTCTTCGGCCCGCCTGGAACGCTTCATGCAGCTGTCTGCCGAC
>JANYFF010000323.1 GCA_025362825.1 Polaromonas sp.
ACCCGTACGCTTTTCAAAGCGCGGCTGCATGGTCCAGATCTCGCGCATATCGGTGCCCAACTTGCCACGGCCCGACACATCGCCGATTTTGGCGTTGAAGGCATCGTCAATCGCATCCTGCAACGCCGGCATGGTGTGCTCGCCGCGCTTGAGCCGTCTGGACCAGCCGTCGCGCACATCAGACCACAGCACGCACGACAGCAAAAAGCTGGGCGCCACCGGCTTGCCTTCGCCAACGCGGCGGTCGGTGTCAAGCAGGGCAAGGTTCAAAAAGGGTTCTTCAGCTGCATGCACCACCACGTCAAGCAATGGGTAGATGCTGGTGCCCAGGCCCAGCGTCTTTAGCTGCTCGATGCTGGCAATCGAATGCCCGGTTTGCAGCAGCTTGAGCATTTCATCGAACAGGCGCGACTGCGGCACATCGGCCAGCAGGTTTGACATTTCGCGCAGCGGCGCAGAGGTCTTGTCTTCAAAGGTGAAGCCGAGCGCATTGAGTTTGGCGGCAAAGCGCACGGCGCGGATGATGCGCACCGGGTCTTCGCGGTAACGCACGGCCGGGTTACCGATCATGCGGATGATTTTTTTCTTCGCGTCCTTGATGCCGTTGTGATAGTCGACCACGACCTGCGTTTCAGGGTCGTAATACATCGCATTGATGGTGAAGTCGCGGCGTGCGGCGTCTTCTTCCATCGGTCCCCAGACGTTGTCGCGCAGCACGCGGCCTGAGGCATCCACTGCGTGCTTCATGCCGGCAAGCTCGCTCTTGCTGGTGCGCTCGTTACCGCCGACCTGCTCGGCGAGACTGCTGTCGAGATGGGCCCGGAAGGTCGAGACCTCAATGACCTCATGCTCGCGGCCACGTCCGTAGATGACGTGCACGATGCGAAAGCGCCTGCCGATGATGAAGGCCCGGCGAAACAGCGCCTTGACCTGTTCTGGCGTGGCATCAGTCGCCACGTCAAAGTCCTTGGGGCGCAGACCGACCAGCAAGTCGCGTACCGCGCCGCCGACGATGTAGGCCTCGTAGCCGGCTTGCTTGAGGGTATGAACCACATCCCAGGCGCGCTCGTCAACCAGCTTGGGGTTGATGCCGTGGTCTTTGACCGGGATGTCATGGCGGGTGCCGAAAGGGGATTTTTTTACCCGTTTGGCGGCAGCATCTGTGGCGCCAGAAGCGCTTGTTTTGCCAAACAGTTTGTCAATAAATTTTTTGATCATGAGGTCGCGAAATTTTGGGGAGCCAGCCACCTTTTTCCAGAAGGGCGGGCTCTACCCAAAGGTTTAAAACAGGTCAAGTATGCGCCATCCGCGCGCTTCAGCCAGCGCCCGGAGGCGCTCGTCAGGGTTGGTGGCGACCGGATGGGTGGCCTTTTGAAGCAGCGCCAGGTCGTTCATGGAGTCGGTATAAAAGGTGGTTTCAATGTCGTCCCAGCCCAGCCCTCGCCCGGCCAGCCAACTTTCAACCCGCATTACCTTGCCTTCGCGAAACGACGGCGTGCCTTTTATCTCGCCGGTAAACCAGTCATCAGCGCCCCGCGCAAGCTCCACGGCAATCAGGTGTTCAACGCCAAATGCGGCGGCTATCGGTCGGGTGACAAATTCATTGGTGGCCGTGACGATCACCACCTCGCTGCCGGCATCCCGGTGACCCTTAACCAGGTCCAGTGCTTGCTTTTTGATAGCTTTTTGTACCACAGCCCCCATAAAACGGGCGTGTGCAGCTATTGATTTTGTAGCACCTTGCTGGCAGATGGCCTGCGTGGCAAAGCGCACATAGTCATGAATATCGAGCGTACCGGCACGGTACTGGTCAAAAAACTCTGTGTTGCGCCGCTTGAAATCGGTGCTGTCGCACCAGCCTTCGGCAATCGTGAACTCGCCCCACTCGTAATCAGAATCCATCGGGATCAGGGTGTGGTCGAGGTCAAACAGGGCAATTTTTTGTTTGGTTACGCTCATGTCGTTTCTTGTTTGCTTTATTGGTTTTCAAGCATTGCCTTGATCAGGGGAATCGTAATGGCGCGCTGGGTCTGCAAGGCATAGCCGTCGAGCTGGTCCAGCAGCTGCATCAGGCTGCTCAGGTCGCGCGAAAACCGCCTGAGCATGAAGTCCATGGCTTCATCGCTTAAAAACACGCCCCGCGCATCGGCTTCGCGGCGCAATACGGCGCGGCGCTCGGGCTCGGTCAGCGCGCGCAACTCAAACACATGGCCCCAGCCCAGGCGCGTGCGCAGGTCTTCACGCAGGGCCAGATCGGCGGGTGGCACATTGCCGGCGGCCAGCACCCAGCGCGGCCGGCCGTCAGGGGAGTTAAGTGCGTTGATGAACCAGTTGAAGGCGGCCTGCTGCTGCACCGCGGTGTAGAGGTGGCATTCGTCCAGGATGTCGGCCCAGTTGTCGCTGTATTCGGACGGCTCGAGGATGGAAGCGTCCAGCCAGCCCACAACGGCGCCCTGCTCGCGCAGGGTTTCGCGGACCGCTTTGAGCAGGTGGGTCTTGCCGCTGCCAGGCTCGCCCCAGACATAGGTCGGGACTGGCGAGCGCAAGGTGTTGCCGGCCCAGAGTTCAAGGTGCCTGAGCGCGGCTTCATTAGGTCCGGCGAAAAAATTGGAAAACATCGGCACCGAGGCTAGCCCGATATCCAGTGCAATCTGTTTCATGCCGGCCATCTCGGTTTCAGCCCCGGTAGAGCTTGCTGCCCATGTAACGGCCCTTGATGCGGCGTATGCCGACCAGCAGCACCGCGCTGGCGGGCAGCGCGATCAGCACACCGACAAAACCAAAGACCTGGCCAAAAGCCAGCAGTGCAAAGATCACCGCCAGTGGATGCAGGCCAATGCGCTCGCCGACCAGGCGCGGCGTCAGGATAAGGCTTTCAACTACCTGGCCTATGCCGTACACCACCGCCACCATCACCAGCGCCTTAAGCGAGGCAAACTGCAGCAGCCCGGAGAGGATCGCCAGCAGCAGGCCAATGCCAAAGCCAAGATAGGGGATGAACATGGCCAGGCCGGTAAAAACGCCAATCGGCAGGGCCAGGTCCAGCCCAAACAGCGCCAGTCCGATGGCATAAAAAATCGCCATCGCCAGCATCACCAGCAGCTGACCGCGCAGGTACTGGCCCAGCACCGAGTCGGCTTCGTCGGTAAAACTGTCAACCGCCGCACGCATGGGCAACGGCACCAGTTCAAGCAGGCGCGCGACGAATTTGTCCCAGTCCATCAACATGTAGAAAAGCGCCACCGGGATCAACACGCCATTGCCAATGATGGCCAGCGCCACGCTGCCACCCAGCTTGAGCGATGACAGCAGCGAGCCAAAGGCTTCCTCGTAATTGGCATTGAGGTATTTGAGGGCGACCGCCTTGATGCTAGCCACGTCCAGCGACACATGAATGCCGAACTGCGCCAGCCAGGGCGTGAGCCCGCTGTTCAGACGATCAGCCAGCAGCGGCACCTGCTCGCGCATCATGGGCAGTTCCTTGGCCATGATGGGCACAATCAGCAGCACCAGCCCCAGTAGCGCCAGGATAAACAAGAGCTCTACAAGGATCACCGCGACGACGCGTGGCATGCGGCTCCAGCCCCAGCTGTCGATCCGGTTGACCAGCGGCGTGAGCGCGTAGGACAGCACGGCTGCCACCACAAAAGGCGTCAGCACGGGCCCCAGCAGCCACAGCGCCAAGACCATCAGTGCCGCTATCAGGCTCCAGGCAGCCGCGCGTTTTTGGGTATTGGTAAATTGCATAGAGCCTTGAGCTGCTTCCCGGTGGTGCTTGAAATCGGAGACAAGGCCAAAGGCCGTGACGGGGCGAAAAACCGCGCGCCGCAGAGCCTTTAGAATCGAAGCTTGATTCTATCGGGCTCGCAGCCTCCTACAGCTGCTAACAGGACCCGCCCATACAAGCCCATCCCAGCCCTATCTGCAGCAGCAAGACCTACATGACGAATTCCCCCCTCTCCTACAAAGACGCTGGCGTTGACATTGACGCAGGTGATGCCTTGGTCGAACGCATCAAGCCGCTGGCCAAAAAAACCATGCGCGAAGGCGTGTTGGCGGGCATTGGCGGTTTTGGCG
>JANYFF010000337.1 GCA_025362825.1 Polaromonas sp.
GAAGCGCGCGAAGCGGCCCTGTTCAAGGCGTTCGAAGCCATCATCATGCGCAATACGCGCGAAGAGTTCACTGCTGGTGGCACGCCCGTCAACAGCGTCCTGTCAACCGAACTTGGCTGGACTGTGCCCACCAAAGAGCGCGACATCGCCTGGGCCAAGTTCAAAGTCGGCAGCAAAGACTAAAGGCGCGCAATGGACACGACCGAACTGCTCACCATGTTTCGTTCCGAAGTGGACGACGCGGTAGTGCCGTACCTCGTGTCCGATGCGCTGGTGTATGCCTACATCGACGACGCCCAGAAAATGTTCTGTCGGTGGACCGAGGGTATCGAGGACGGCCGGAGCTTTTCTCTGGCCATCGCCCCAAACGTCGAGTGGTATGACATCGACCCGGCCATCCTGAAGCTGCGCAAAGCCTATGACGCCACAACAGGGCGTGAGGTCAGGGTCATAAATACCGAGAAGGCCGAGTTTTACGGTGTCGTTTTCGACGGTCGACCTGGGCCAGTCAAGACGCTGGTTGCTGGCATCGAGAAACACGCCTTGCGCGCCTGGCCCATGCCCAACGCCACCGCCACGATCCCGCTTGAAGTGTTCCGCTTGCCGCGCACTGTTGAAGCCGGCGACGACCTTGAGATCGACGACCAGCACCAGCAGCACCTCCTGATATGGGTCAAACACCGCTTCTACGGCATCAAGGACAGCGAAGTCTATGACAAACGCGCTTCAGAAGAAAAGCAGCAGGAGTTCAAGGACTACTGTGCCGCTGCCAAGAAAGAACAAGAGCGCGCACGGCGCTCAGCCGGGACGGTGAACTATGGCGGCATCTAAGTACAGCATACGGATCGAGCAGGGCGCGACGTTCTCGCTGCCGATCACCTGGAAAGCGGGTGAACCAGCTGTGCCCGTTGACTTGACCGGCCGCACCGCCCGTATGGACATACGCGCCAAGCTCACAGACACCGTGGTTCTTCTGAGTTTAACGACCGAGAACGGCCGCATCACGCTCGGTACAACCGACGGTGTGATCACTCTGCACCTGACCGCCATCGAGACTGCAGCCCTGACGTGGGCAGCGGGTGTATACGACCTCGAAATCGTTTCCTCGCCAGACGATGTGACCCGCCTGCTCAAAGGCACCATCACTGTGTCGCCAGAGGTGACCCGTGGTTAACGTCGTAGAGATCGGCATGCAAGGCCCGCGCGGCGCGCCGGGTGCTACCGGCCATGACGGGCTAAGTTTTTACGGCGCCTATGTGGCCAATCAGAACCTATTGGCCGGCCAGCCCATTTGCATCTCCCGAGCCAACGGCAAAGCCATCCTGGCTGACGCCAGCGTCTACACCAGCAGTTTTGTCGTCGGCTGTGCCGAGACAAACGCGAACGTCGGTTTCCCGGTCGGCGTGATTGCCGGCCGGCTGGAGCTGCCGAACTGGACATCCGTAGCTGGGCAGCAGTTTTTGACGCCTGGCGTGCCGTACTTTCTCAAGGCTGGCGGCGGTATCACCGTCACGGCGCCACAACGCCCAGCCTGCGCCGCATCGGTGATGGTGGGTGTGGCAGCTTCTCCTACCACCCTTGCCATCGCGCCTTATCGACCGTTCCTCCTCTAACGTAGAAAGCTCATCATGACAATTCGCTCACCCATCGTTCTCGGCGCCGACGGCCTGCCACAGCAGCTCCAGTCGGGTGACAGCATCTCCGTCTCTGTCAACACGCCGTCCATCCGGTCGGTGACAAATAACGAAAGTGCGGCTGCGATCACAATCGGCATGCCGGTGTACGCCTTTGCCGCCGACGGTGTGAAACGCGCTCAGGCTAACGCCAAAGCCACCTCGCGCTTGGCAGGCGTCGTGTTTGACGTGACCATCGCTGCGTCCGGCGTCGGCAACATTGCCCAGAGCGGCGTGTTGGTAGCCACGACGGCTCAATGGGACGCTATCGCCGGCACAACTGGTGGATTGGTGTTCAACACTGCGTATTTCCTCGACCCAGCTACCGCGGGGAAGATCACCGCAACACCACCGACCACTGTCGGTCAGTGCAACGTCTTGGTCGGCACGG
>JANYFF010000415.1 GCA_025362825.1 Polaromonas sp.
CAAAGCACTCGAAGCCGAAGGGCGGAGCGCTTTTAACGATTATTTTTTACCTGAAGCAGCGGTGGCCTTGAAGCAGGGCGCCGGCCGGCTCATAAGGCGTGAGACCGACCAGGGTGCGCTGGTGGTGTGCGATGTGAGAATGACGTCGGTGGGCTATGGCAAGCGACTGATACGAGCCTTGCCGCCCATGGAGAGGTTGGCTTCAGAAGCGGAGCTGATGGATCGCCTCGAAACCCTCACTAGAATTTGTACCAAGGATTGTCAGCCGACCTGAAACCTTTGCCCAAAAATGGGCTTTGCGGATAGGTTTTCTCAAAAACCCTTTTTGTATCGTCACGCAACTGGATCATGCCGAGAGCATCGTAGGACTTGAAAACGATGTAAGTGGCTTCTTCCAGGGCGGGTACATCGCGATAGTCCGCAATAGCTGCTTGCGCGCGATTGATGGCCGCAACGTAGGCGCCGCGTGAGTAGTAGTAGCGGGCAACATGCACTTCCGACAAGGCCAGGGAATTGACGGTGTAGCTCATTCGCTGGCGGGCATCGGGGGTATAGCGGGACTCCGGAAACCGCGCCGACAGCTCCTTGAATGACTCAAAAGACTCCTTGGCGGCTTTCTGGTCCCGCTCGGACAGGTCCTGGCGCGAGATTGAGGAAAAAAGGCCCAGGTTGTCATTGAAATTGACCAGACCTTTGAGGTACAGCGCATAGTCAAGCGCCGGGCTGGCCGGGTGCAGCTTCATGAAACGGTCCAGCGTCGCAATGGCTTGTACCTGTTCACCGGTTTTATATTGAGCGTAGGCTTTGTCAAGCTGCGCCTGCTGTGCCAGAGGCGTACCTGCAGCGCGGCCTTCCAGTTTTTCATAAAGGGGAATGGCCTTGTCGTAGCTGCCGGAATTTGCCTCGTCCTTCGCTTCGGAATAAATCCTGTTGGGACTCCAGCTGTTGGTGGGGTCGATTGGCTTGCTGGAGCAACCTGCGAGCACTACAAGCGAAAGGGCCAAAGCGGCCGTGGCAAATGGTGCTGCACTGGGAACAACCGATAATTTGGCAGGAAACATTGCAATCGACCTCTACTAATGACTGATTCGGAACAAAGCAAATTGATTATATCGGGCACCGCACTGGAAAACGGTGTTCATGAAGACGCCAATGATGAAGCTGACGGCGGTGTAGATGTTGAATTGCGGCAGGCCGGTATTCCGGTCGAGAGCCACGGCGCACGCCTTGATCTGGCCCTGGCCAGGCTGGTCCCGGAGTTTTCCCGAAATTACTTGCAGCAGCTGATAGTCGCGGGAGCGGTTCAACTTAACGAACTCACGCTTACCAAGTCATCGGCCCGCGTGAAAGCCGGCGACCAGTTGCGCATCGAATTGCGGCCAACCCTGCAAAGCCAGGCATTCAAACCAGAGCCGATGGCGCTCGATGTTATTTTTGAAGACGATTTTTTGATGGTCATCAACAAGCCGGCGGGCTTGGTGGTGCATCCCGCGCCCGGGAACTGGAGCGGCACGCTGCTTAACGGCTTGCTAGCGCGTCACGCGAGCGCCGCGGTGCTGCCTCGGGCCGGCATTGTGCATCGTCTGGACAAAGATACCAGTGGGCTGATGGTGGTGGCCCGCCACAGGCAGGCGATGGATCAACTAGTGAACCTGATTGCGGCCCGGAATGTGAGTCGGCAGTACATTGCGTTGGCCCATGGCGAGTGGAAGGGCCCCAGGACACGACATGTTGATTTGCCTGTCGGCCGTGATCCGAGAAACCGTCTGAAGATGGCGGTCGTAGATCTTGCGAAAACAGCCGGGAAAGCGGCATTGACAGACATTACATTGCTGCAAAACGCGGGGTCCTATTGTTTGGTGTGTTGCAAGCTGCATACCGGCCGCACACACCAAATACGCGTTCATATGGCGGCCCTGGGTCATCCTCTTGTGTCTGACGCTGTGTATGGAGGGCAAGTTACGGCGGGACTGGAGCGGCAGGCTTTGCACGCCTGCCGCCTGGCTTTTCAGCATCCGATGACGGGTGAGCAACTGGTATTCAATTCACCCATGCCCGCTGATCTCCGGATTGCGGCTGAAAATCTGTGCCTGAGCTACAATCAAAGCTAAGAAGTTTAGGCTTCCGCAATATTGTGCCCACCGGCAAAGTGGTTCTCGCACAAGTATTGCGCTTCAGCGAGAGTTGCGCTCAAAGCGCTCTACCCGACCTTTTTCGGAACCAAAAAACATGAATACGATGGATGCTAAGCGCGTCCTCGAAACAGCACTTATTTGCGCCCAGCAGCCTTTACCGCTGCGGGAAATGGGTGTTTTGTTCAACGGGGCACTGACAGCTGACAGTATCAAGCTGGAGCTCGAAAACCTGCAAAATGACTGGGCGGGCCGGGGCGTAGAACTTGTCCACGTGGCGACCGGATGGCGATTCCAGAGCCGCCCGCAGATGCGGGAGTACCTTGACCGGCTGCATCCTGAAAAACCACCACGCTACACCAGGGCCACACTTGAAACGCTTGCGATCATCGCCTATCGTCAGCCTGTGACACGGGGCAATATGGAGGACATCAGGGGTGTCACGATCAACAGCTTGATTCTCAAACAGCTGGAAGATCGCGGTTGGGTAGAGGTCATCGGGCACCGTGAAACTGTGGGTCGCCCAGCTTTGTATGCCACTACGAAACAGTTCCTGGACGATCTGGGCCTTGATTCGCTCGACCAACTACCCGCAATGGAGAGCGGTGCCGGCCCGGCCGCATTGCTTGAACAGATTGAATTTGGGATTACCGATACCGATGCCGCGGTCGACGAATCGGACACGTCCACTCCGTCGATCGAGTTGTCTGCCCGGGAGCCTGCGGATGAGCAGATTGGCAATGAGAGCACCATAGAAATTCCACAAGGCCCGGTGAGCGATGCGGGCCATGCCGAAGCCGAAGCGCCGCCTTCCAGTGAATCCAACGCATGAATGCAACAGCATGAATCCACCTGACCAACAAAATCCTTCCGAAGCCGTGCAGGCCGCACCAGAGCAGGCTGAAAATATCGGACAAGCTGCGCAGGTCACGCCGGCTGTGCCCGACAGTGCTCAGTCGAAGCCCGGCTCAGGCCGAGCGCCGCGCAAAGCTTCGATCGCAGCCGCACGATTTGACGAAGTGGTCACTGGGCAGTTCGATGCGGATGAGGACGACCCGGCGGTGGACCTGCCAAAGCGCGTGCTGTCTCCCCAGCCGGAAACACCCAAATTGCACAAAGTGCTCGCACAGGCGGGCTTGGGTTCGCGGTTGGAGATGGAGCAATTGATTCTTGAAGGGCGTATTTCGGTTAACGCAGAGCCGGCGCACATAGGGCAACGCATCCAGTTTGGAGACGCAGTCAAGGTCAATGGCAAGCCTGTTCGCGTGCGTATCGACCCACCGCCACCGCGTGTGATTGCATATCACAAGCCTGCGGGAGAGGTCGTGACTCACGACGATCCGCAAAATCGGCCGACCGTCTTTCGGCGTCTGCCAAAGCTGTTCCAGGGGAAGTGGCAATCTGTGGGCCGGCTTGACCTGAACACAGAAGGTCTCCTTTTGCTTACCAGCTCCGGGGAACTTGCAAACAGACTCATGCATCCGCGTTTTGGCCTGGAGCGTGAATATGCCGTCCGCGTACTTGGTGCATTGAACAACGAAGAGAAAAAGCGGCTGCTAGAAGGTGTCATGCTGGATGACGGCAACGCGCAGTTCACCTCCATCGAGGCTGGCGGTGGTGAGGGCGCGAACTGCTGGTACAAGGTGACACTGTCTGAAGGGCGAAACCGTGAGGTCCGGCGAATGTTTGAGGCCGTGGGTCACGCCGTCAGCCGCCTGATACGGATACGCTACGGTGCAATGGTTTTGCCACGCGGGCTCAAGCGCGGGGCATTTGTCGAGCTTGATGAGAACGACATTTGGGCGCTGACAAGCGCAGCGGATCGCTCGGAGGCGCGTGCAGACCAGAGAAGCAATACGAGAGGTCAAGGTCCTTCGACCACGGAAAATACCGTAAGCGGCGTACGCCCCGATCGTGGACCTGGCAGGGGAGAGCGTTCACGCAATGGCAAGGGTCGCCCGCCTTCTACCGGGCAAGCATCAAGGGGTGGGCCGATTCCTGAAGACGAATTTGACCAGGCTGATGGCTTGCCACGTTTGCCGCATGATCTGCAGCCACCAGAAAATCATGATGCGCCGCGGAACAACAATCGGCGCCGTGGTGCGGGGCGAGGTCCGGCTGGCAATGGTTTTGGTTCAGCGGCCAGATCCTCCCAACCTCCAGCCGGGTTCGGCCGTAATTCAGGCGGCAACAACAGCGGGCAAGGCGCCAAGCGGCGGGACGACCGTGCCGACAAAACTGGTGGGCCGGCCCAGCCTGACCCCATGAAAACGTCATTTGGCTATATCGGGGCCGACACCTTCACTCGCCAGCGTGAAGGCCAGGGACGCCGTGGAGGCAGTTCAGGTACGGGCGGCACAGGAGGCGGACAGCGCCGCGGTGGCGGCGGGGGTAATAACCGTGGCGGCAATCGCTAGCCTGCGGCCTGAAACCCAGGGCGACACAGGTTTGCCCTTGCCATCACATTGAAGCTGGTATCGGGGCAGGTTAAAATCAGAGGCTGTATTCATTTCTGAATATCCCAAAAATCAAGGCTAAGGAAAATCAATGGCAATCGAACGCACTCTCTCTATCATCAAACCCGACGCCGTGGCCAAGAACGTCATCGGCCAGATCACTGCACGCTTTGAAGCTGCCGGCCTGAAAGTTGTTGCGGCGCGTCTGGCACATCTGTCGCGCGGCGAAGCTGAAGCTTTTTATTCTGTCCACAAAGAACGTCCTTTCTTCAAGGATCTCGTGAGCTTCATGATCTCCGGTCCTGTCATGATCCAGGCACTCGAAGGCGAAAATGCAATTCTCAAAAACCGTGATCTGATGGGCGCTACCGATCCCAAGAAGGCCGATGCCGGAACCATTCGCGCCGATTTTGCCGAAAGCATTGATGCCAATGCTGTGCATGGCTCCGATGCGGCTGAAACCGCCCAGGCGGAGATCGCGTTCTTCTTCCCTGGCATGAATATTTATTCACGTTAAGCATGACTGCTTCCGGGTCTAGCCACCTCTTGCCGAGGTTGCAACGCGCCTGGGGGTATTTCCCTGTCGGGCATTTGCCATGACGGTCAATTTGCTCAACTACGATCTGGACGCACTGGTTGGTTTTTGCGAGCAGCTCGGCGAAAAGCGTTTTCGCGCTACGCAGCTCTTCCGGTGGATTCACCAGAAGGGCGCGTTCAGCTTTGATCAAATGACGGATCTGGCCAAATCCCTGCGTGAAAAATTGCCGGCGTCCGCCCGCATTGAAGCCCTGAAAGTCCTCTCGCGCCACGACTCGGCTGACGGTACCGTCAAATGGCTGTTTGATGTGGGTGCCGGCGATGTGATTGAGACCGTCTTCATTCCAGAGGCAGACCGGGGCACGCTGTGCATTTCATCCCAGGCTGGTTGCGCGGTGGGGTGCAGGTTTTGTTCAACGGGCCACCAGGGCTTCAGCCGTAACCTGACGACTGCGGAGATAGTTGCGCAGTTGTGGTTTGCCGAACACGCCTTGCGCAAGCAATTGAAAAAAGATGACCGCGTTATTTCCAATGTCGTGATGATGGGAATGGGCGAACCTTTGCAAAACTATTCGCAATTGTTGCCAGCGCTTAGAGTCATGCTGGACGACCACGGTTATGGCCTGTCGCGCCGCCGCGTGACAGTTTCGACATCTGGCGTGGTACCGATGATCGACCGCCTGGCGCGTGACTGTCCTGTTGCTCTCGCGGTTTCGCTACATGCACCTGAAGATGTTTTGCGCAGCAACCTGGTTCCGCTGAATAAAAAATATCCGATTGCAGAATTACTCGAAGCCTGCGCCCGCTATCAGCAGGCTGCTCCCCGCGACTTCATTACCTTTGAATACTGCATGCTTGAAGGCGTGAACGACCAGCCCGAGCATGCGCGCCAGCTCGTGGCTTTGATGAAGCACCATGCTGTTGACGGCCTTTCCTGCAAATTCAACCTCATACCTTTCAATCCTTTTCCCGCTTCAGGCTTGAAGCGCTCGGATATGGCGCAAGTCATGGCTTTTTCAAAAATATTGCTTGATGCCGGTATCGTGACCACCGTCAGAAAAACCCGTGGCGACGACATTGACGCGGCCTGCGGGCAACTGGCCGGCGATGTTCAGGATAGAACCAATGCGCGTGAGCGCATGGCGTCGCAGCGTCAGGGTATGCTTGGCGGGATCAAGGTCGTTGTGGCCAAAGGGGCCGGTATATGAAGTTTGTAGCAAATGCTGCTTGTATGTCTGTGTGCTGGATCGCCGTCTTGCTGGCTGGCTGCGCAGGCAACCAGGGTGTTTCCAGTGCGACAAACGGCAGGACGGATATCGTCACAGCCTCTGATGAGCCCGATAACCGAAGGCGCGCCCGGATCCGGCTTGAACTGGCTAGCGGCTATTTCGAGCAGGGCCAGACCAATGTCGCGCTTGACGAATTAAAGCAAGCGCTGGTGGCCGATCCTTCATTCGGCGATGCCTACAATCTGCGCGGCCTTGTGTATATGCGGCTGAACGATATTCCGCTTGCAGAAGACAGTTTTCGCCGTGCCCTTTCATTGAATCCTCGCGACGCGGACGTTGCGCATAATTATGGCTGGCTGCTGTGTCAACAGTCGCGTTATAGCGAGGCCTCCCAGTTTTTTTCGCAGGCCATTGCAAACCCTACTTACGGCGGCCAAGCCAAAACTTTGATGGCACAGGGCGTCTGCCAGGTGCGAGCCGGCCAGCGCTCCGAAGCCGAGCAAAGCCTCACGCGCGCCTACCAGCTGGATGCCGGAAACCCGGTCATTGGCTACAACCTTGCAAGTCTTCTTTACGATCGCGGAGAACTGACGCGCGCGCAGTTCTACATACGGCGAATCAACAACAGCGAACTCGCCAACGCCGAGACGCTTTGGCTGGGTATACGGATTGAAAATCGTATCGGCAACCGCGAAGCGGTTTCCCAACTGGGTGATCAATTGAAAAAACGTTACGGGCAGTCACGCGAGGCGACCGCTTACGACAGGGGTGCCTTTAATGAGTGAGTTCGATTCCGTATCTTCTTCCGGGCGAGAAGCCACAGACTCAGGTCAGCCGGACCTGCCATCTGCGGCGGTCGATGTCAGTGCGGGCACCTTGCTCAGGCAGGCCCGAGAAGCAGCAGG
>JANYFF010000421.1 GCA_025362825.1 Polaromonas sp.
CAGGAAACTGGGCGCGCGTGGCGCTTGACCTTGCCGACTGCTCGCTGCTTGCCGGCTGGCGCATCTAGCAGGTCGATGGTCATCGGCGATTTGTAGGCTGCCATGACCAGATCGCGCATGTGCTCCAGATGTTCACGCCAAAAGCGCTCGGCCGCGGCAGGCGTCCCATTGCGCATGAGCTCCACTGCTTTTACCCGACTGAGAATACTTTCCTGACGCAGCTTGTCGACACTTGCCCTGGCCAGCGTTCGCTCGGTGACGTGCTCGTGTTGTCGCCGGATGATGTCGTGGATCAACGCGGCGAACATATGAATTGTCTTGTTGCCACAGTGTTGAGTGATGAGCATTGAAAAGTCCGCAGAGAGATCGGCGTAACGGATCAGGTCTCGATCCGCAGCCTCGCGTGCTGCCTCAATATTGGCTTCAAGTTCAGCCAACGCTTCGGGGTTGCGCTGCGCGGCAAGCAACCCGGCCGCCGGTGGTTCGATGATAGTACGAGCGAGCCACACGTCCTGCAGCGTTGTGCCCTCAAGCTGCAGGAAAACGCCAACCTGGCGCGCAGCCGCGTCCAGATTAATGTTGATCACGCGCGCACCACCATGTTTGCCGCGGGTGATGGCGATCAGTGACTCTGATTCGAGGAGGCGCAGTGCCTCTCGCATGGTCGGACGCGAAATATCGAACTCGATTTGCAGCACATTTTCCGGATGCAACTTGTCGCCTGGCTTAAGTCTGCCGGTGACGATTTGACGGCGCAGCTCTGCAGCCACTGTTTCGGCGGCCTTCGGACGTTTGCGCGGTTTCACGGCCGTCGTGCGGGAGTTCGTTGCGGTGCTTGCCATAAGGTCGTGCTCGGTTGTGCAGCATGGCGCAAGTCGGAACCAGGCCATAGCGCATGCTTTGGAATTTAAATAGTTATATAATAAAGGCTGCCGAGCGAGAGCTATCTCACATCAGTAATACGCACCATTTTATGGAATTAGGAAAACTGTAATGAAACCGCTCAAGGGCATCAGGGTCCTGGATTTTTCTACGGTTTTTGCCGGCCCTCATTGTGGGCAGCTCCTCGCAGACTACGGTGCAGACGTGGTCAAGATCGAACCGAGGTCAGGAGACGATTCGAGATACTGGCAACCACTTCATCACGGAGACGCCGGCGCAGGAACGCTGTTTTTCGTTGTGAACAGAAACAAGCGCAGCGTGGTCATTGATCTGAAAACCAAGGATGGCATTGCCATCGTTCGTCGCTTGGTCAGACATAGCGACGTCCTCATTCAAAACTTTAGTGCTGGTGTGATGGAGAGACTTGGCTTGGGCTACACGTCGCTCAAAGAAGAAAATAACAAACTGATCTATTGCAGTATTTCCGCCTTTGGAGAAGTCGGCCCGATGGCTCGGGCAAGGGGTTATGACCCGGTGATTCAAGCGTTCAGCGGGATGATGCAAATCCCTGAAGAAGGCGCGCCTCCACCGTCCAGAATTAACATGCCCTTGATAGATTTCACTACTGGGCAAAACGCGTTCGCCGGTATCTTGGCGGCGATTATTAATCTTAATTTGACGGGCGAAGGTACCCATCTGGAAGTTTGTTTGGCTGATTCAGCCGTGGCTTTGCAGGCCTGGAACTTGCAAAGGTCGTGGGGCACCCAATACGAAGGTGCCCCCGCAAAGGCGCCAGGTCAAGCTAAAACAGACAATGTGCCTTACGAATCCTTCAAGGCGAGCGACGGCTATGTCTACATCGCATGCGGCAACAACAAATTATGGAATTTGTTTTGCGAAGGCATTTGCCGCCCGGACCTGGCCGTCAACCCTGCCTATCTGACCAATGGGGTTCGCAAGGAAAACTATGATTCTTTGATGGCTATCTTGCGACCTCTGATTGCAAGCCGGTCAAAAGCGCAATGGGAGTGCATTTTCGTCGCAGCCGGCGTACCGTTTGCGCCGATCAACGACGTGTCAGATTTTTGGATTCACCCACAGGTGGTGGCATCTAACATCATTCAGGAATATAGGAGTCCTCATTTTGGAACTTTGAAAACTGTTGCCCGAGCGGTCAGGTTCGATGGTCAAATCGCTCCTGCCGGAAATCCTCCTCCGGCGCTTGGTGAGCATACACGCGATGTCTTGCGTGAGGTCGGTTACAGCGATGAAGACATAAACGCA
Organism: Polaromonas sp.; assembly: GCA_025362825.1. Classification (GTDB taxonomy): domain Bacteria; phylum Pseudomonadota; class Gammaproteobacteria; order Burkholderiales; family Burkholderiaceae_C; genus Polaromonas. Next base: position 2,167 of record JANYFF010000421.1, read on the forward strand.
TACCAGGAGTCGGGCGCTGTGGGCGGGGAGATGATTGGTTTATCTGTCAGTCTTGGGCCAACTGTACGGCCCGTAACCTGATTTCGTTCACCCCATTGGCAAGCGAGCGCTGCGCAGCGTCTTTGCCTCCGGCCTGCGGTTGAATGTCCTCACTTTGAAGCGGGGTCTTTTTGTGCTGATGTTCATTCCGCAGTTTGTCAGCATCTAGCGTAGCTCGACCAGCGTGCCCACCTGAGAGCGGTTAATCGCGCCTTTGATCAAGTCGCACTTCCAGTGGCCGGGCAGCAAGCGATCGTCAACCGAGAGGTCAGGCTCCTCGATACTGGTCATCCCCAAGATCAGTGAGCGCCGGTCTTTGCCTGTCGTGCTGGGTCTACAGCCTTTGTGTTCCATATCGTCCCGTAGTCCTTGTTAAATTGTCATTTTGTGCTATATATTTAATAGCGAGAAGGCTGGTTCAGCTTACTGCGCCGTCCAGCCGCCATCCATGTTCCACGCCACGCCGCGGACGTTGTTACCGGCGGGTGAGCAGAAAAATACGGCCAGTGCGCCCAGTTCCTCTGGTGTGGTGAACTGCAGGGATGGTTCTTTCTCGCCCAACAGTTGCGCGGTGGCTGCTTCATTGCTGATGCCGCCTGCTGCGGCTCTTGCGTCCACCTGCTTTTGCACCAGCGGGGTCAGCACCCAGCCGGGGCAAATGGCGTTGCAGGTCACACCGCTGGTGGCGTTTTCAAGCGCGGTGACTTTGGTCAGGCCGACGATGCCATGCTTTGCTGCGACGTAGGCGGATTTTTCAGCCGACCCGACAAGGCCATGCACGGAAGCGACGTTTATGATGCGGCCCCAGCCCTTGCCGCCGTTGGCCGCCTGCATGGCAGGCAGTGCCAGGCGTGTGGCGTGAAAGGCGCTGCTCATGTTGATGGCGATGATGGCATCCCATTTTTCAATGGGAAAGTTTTCAATACGGGCAACGTGCTGTATGCCGGCGTTGTTAACGAGGATGTCTACCCGGCCAAACTGGGCAGCGGCATAAGCCATCATGTCGGCAATCTCGGCCGGCTTGCTCATATCGGCGGCGTGGTAGGCGACTTTTACGCCGAGTGCTGCGATTTCGGCCTTGGGGCCATCGACATCGCCAAAGCCGTTGAGCACAATATTGGCACCCTGGGCGGCCAGCGCCCTGGCAATACCCAGGCCAATACCGCTGGTTGAGCCCGTGACGAGCGCTGTTTTACCTGTAAGCATGATATTTCTCCGGATGATTTACGATGTTTGGCCGGGACTGGCCTTGAAAGCAGCACATGCTTGTGTACAGTGCATGGCAGGAATTTAACCGACTATCAAGCCTTTGAATCAAAACCCACGCACCATGATCGCACCTACGCTGAACTACTTAAGCTGCCCCGACGCCGCAGGCAGCCATCGCATGGCGTACTGGCAGTGGGGTAACCCCTCCAGTGCTCACGTCGTTGTCTGCGCGCATGGCCTGTCACGCCAGGGGCGTGATTTTGATGTGCTGGCGCAGGCCTTGTGCGAAAAGGCGGCGAAGCTTCCAGGGGGTATCCGCGTGGTGTGCCCGGATGTGGTGGGGCGCGGCGAGAGCGACTGGCTTGCCGACCCGATGGGCTACCAGATACCTTGTTATGCCGCTGACATGCTGGCCATGCTGGGGCAATTGCATGCGCAGGCGCCCATCACGACGCTGGACTGGGTAGGCACCAGCATGGGCGGGTTGATTGGCATGGTGGTGTCTGGGCAGCCCGCTTTGCCGCTTCCGGTGCCGGTTCGCAAGCTGGTGCTTAATGATGTGGGCCCCGCGCTCGAATACAGCGCCCTGCTTCGCATCGGCACCTACCTGGGGCAGGCCGGCCACTTCAACACCGTTGAGGATGCTGCGGATGCCATGTGGGCGATTTCCTCGGGTTTCGGTCCCCACACGCCAGATCAGTGGCTGGCGTTGTCGCTGCACATGGTCAGGCCGGTGTCGCAGAACGAAAGCCGGCTTCGCATGCACTACGACCCGGCGATTGCCGTGCCCTTCAAGCAAACGACTGAGGAATCGACCCTGCAAGGTGAGGCCATCCTCTGGCAGCTGTATGACAACATTCAGGCTAAAACATTGCTCGTGCGTGGCAAAAACTCGGATTTGCTGAGCCCCGAGACCGCCCAGGCCATGGGCCAGCGTGGCCCCCATGCGCGGCTGGTGGAGTTTGAAGGTGTCGGGCATGCGCCCACGCTAATTGCCGGCGACCAACTGGCGGTGGTGGCGGGCTTCCTGCTCGACTGAAATAATTTGTTCAAGGTTTCATGAAAAGCAACCTGCCGGGGTCTGATGGCCCCATAGCACCGCTTGTGCAGAACGCTTCCATCGTTACCGCAACAGCCGGCAGCCTGCCCGAGCAGCCGCACGCGCTGGCGCGAGCGAGGGCCTTTGCCGAGCCCTTGATTGCCAGCGAAACACTGGATACCGGCGAAAACATCCTGGCTCATGCCGATGCGGTGGCCGCCATCCTCAAATCGATTGGCGGTTCGGAGGCGATGCAGGCTGCGACCTATCTGGTGCATGCATGTGAGCACCTGACCAAGCCGCTGGAAATCATTACCAAGGCGTTCGGCGCGAACTACGCCGCGCTAGCAATCGAGACCACCAAGCTGGTCAACGTGCAGCGGCAGGCTCGTACGGCTGACGCCAAGGCACAGTTGCTGGATGACCCGGCCGCGCAGACCGAAAATGTGCGCAAGATGTTGCTGGCATTTTCACGCGACTTGCGCGTGGTTATGCTGCGGCTGGCCTCGCGCCTGCAAACGCTGCGCCACTATGCGGCCCATTTCGCCGCGACCAGGCAGGCGGCTGCACCGGCGCTGGCGTATGAGTCCTTGCATGTGTTTGCGCCGCTGGCCAGCCGGCTGGGTATCTGGCAGATCAAGTGGGAAATGGAAGACCTGGCCTTCCGGTTTCTGGAGCCCGAAACCTACAGGCAGACAGCCCGCTTGCTCGATGAAAAGCGCGTGGAGCGCGAGCAGTTTATGGAGGCGCTGCGCGTGCAGCTGGAGCGTGAACTGAACAGGGGCGGTATTGCGGCGCTGGTGTACGGTAGGCCCAAGCACATCTACAGCATCGTCAAAAAGATGCGCGGCAAGTCGCTCGACTTTGACCAGGTATTTGACATCCGTGCGCTGCGGGTGATTGCCGCCGACGTGAACGGCTGCTATGCCGCGCTGAGCTTTGTGCATTCGTGCTTCACGCCGATCGAAGGCGAGTTCGACGATTACATCGCCAAGCCTAAGTCCAACGGCTACCAGTCGCTGCACACCGTTGTGCGGGATGACGCCGGGCGCGCAGTTGAAATCCAGATCCGCACGCAGGCCATGCATGACCATGCCGAGCACGGCGTGGCAGCGCACTGGGCCTACAAGGAGGCCGGTACCAAAGGCTATGCGGGCGTGTCTGCCAACAGCGAATACGACGCGAAAATCGCCGTGCTGCGCCAGTTGCTGGCATGGGAGCGTGACTTGTCAGGCCCTGCCGCACAGCGCGCACGCGATGCCAACAAGGGTTTGTTTGAAGACCGCATCTATGTGCTGACGCCCGACGCTGCGATTGTTGAATTGCCGCAGGGCGCCACGGCGGTGGACTTTGCCTACAGTGTGCACACCAACGTCGGCCACCGCTGCCGCGGCGCGCGCATCGACGGCGTGATGGTGCCGCTCAACACGCCGCTGCAAAACGGCCAGACGGTAGAGGTCATCACCATCAAGGAGGGTGGCCCATCGCGCGACTGGCTGAACCCGGAGCTTGGCTTTTTGTCCAGCCACCGTGCAAGGTCAAAAGTCCGCGCCTGGTTTAACGCGCAGGAAATGGCGCAGACGGTTGCCAAGGGCCGTGAAGCGGTTGAAAAGCTGTTGCAGCGCGAGGGCAAGACTTCCATGAAGCTGGACGACCTTGCAGTGCAGCTGGGCTTCAAGGCGGCCGATGATTTGTTTGAAGTGGTCGGCAAGGATGAGTTGTCATTGCGGACCATAGAAACCATGCTCAGGCCGCCAGAACCCGTGCCCACGCCGGACGACTATGTACTGGCTAAAAAGCCGCGCGCGGCCAGCCCGGGCGCCAAGGGTGGCGGTGTGCTGGTGGTGGGTATGGGTTCGCTGCTGACGCAGTTGGCCAAATGCTGTAAGCCCGCACCGCCTGATGAAATCCTCGGTTTCGTCACCAAGGGTAGGGGCGTCAGCATCCACCGCAGTGACTGCAGCAACTTTCGCAACATGGCCGGCGGCAGTCCGGACCGCGTGATTGAAGTTGAATGGAACGCGCCGAAAACGTCTGACGGTGCCGTGTATCCCGTTGATGTTTCCATCGAGGCATCCGACCGCCAGGGCCTGCTGCGCGATATTTCAGAAGTATTCACCAAGGAAAAAATGAACGTGATTGGTGT
>JANYFF010000489.1 GCA_025362825.1 Polaromonas sp.
TTTTCACAATGCTCTTGCCGCTCTTGAAACCGTATTTCCATGGCAACACCATGCGCACTGGTGCGCCACTCTGGTTCGGCAGCACCTCGCCAAACATGCCGAAGGTCAGCATGGCCAATGGGTGCATCGCCTCGTCCATGCGCAGCGCTTCAACATAGGGCCATTCGAGCACGCGTGATCCCACAAACGGCATGGTTTTAGGGTCGGCCTGGGTGATGAACTCAACATATTTGGCGCTGCCCAGCGGCTCCACTTTTTTGATCAGTTCGGACAGCGAATAACCCACCCACGGAATCACCATGGACCAGCCCTCGACACAGCGCAGCCGGTAAATGCGTTCTTCCTGCGGGCTGAGTTTGACCAGGTCTTCGAGCGTATAGATCGCAGGTTTTTTAACCAGTCCTTCAATGGCCACCGACCAGGGCTTGGTAACCAGTGTGTGGGCATTTTTGGCCGGGTCTGCCTTGTCGGTGCCGAACTCGTAGAAGTTGTTGTAAGACGTGACATCCTTGTAGTCGGTTACTTTTTCCATCGTCATGACACCGGCCACTGCTGATTTACCGCCTGGCAAGGCCGCCAGCTTGCCGGGCTTGGTCACTGTCTGGGCAAAGGCTTCACGTCCAGCCCAGCTTGCCAGCGCGGCACCGGCAGCACCGGTTGCCATCAACCGGATCATGTCGCGGCGGCCCTGGTAGGTGCCGTGCGTGGTGATTTCACTCGGCACCGGGTGATTGAAGCCGCTGGCGTTGGTCCTGATAAGCATGAAGGGAATCCTTGAATTGGTTTACTGAAAGCTCTTGCTGTTTAGTCTGAATACGCAATCAACCTTTACAAGGATTCATGCAGCTTCTACAAGGTTCCGTAACTGTGTAGGCCAGACAGGAACATATTGACGCCCAGAAAGGCGAACGACGTGACGGCCAGACCGGTCAGCGCCCACCAGGCGGCCACCGTGCCGCGCAGGCCTTTCATGAGCCGCATGTGCAACCAGGCTGCGTAGTTAAGCCAGACGATCAGCGCCCAGGTTTCCTTCGGGTCCCAGCTCCAGTAGCCACCCCACGCTTCAGCCGCCCAGAGTGCGCCGAGCACAGTGGCAATCGTGAAGAAGGCAAAACCGACGGCGATCGCTTTGTACATGACGTCATCAAGCACTTCAAAGCTGGGCAGCCGTGAGGCAATGCGCTTGCGGCCCAGCAAGATGCCAGCAGCTATCAGGGCGGAAACCAGCAGATAGCCAACCCAGTAATTGCTGCCGCCCGAATCCGCCGGAGATTTGGTCCGAAAGACGATGGGCACAAAGCACAGCACGACGCCGAGCAGCCACAAGGGCGTGAGCCGGTACCAGCGTGTCTCGTCGGCCTGCTGCTTGATGAGGTAGGAGAGCGACACCATGGCGGCCAGCGAGAACATGCCGTAGCCGATGAAGTTGGCCGGCACGTGCAGCTTCATCCACCAGCTTTTGAGAGCAGGTACCAGCGGCTGGATCTCATGCGCCTCGCGCACCACGGTGTACCAGAGCAGAAAACCCACCGCTGCACTGACCACCAGCATCACAAACGCGCCCAGCGCACGGGTCTTGTACTGCGCTTCAAAATAAAGATAGAAAGTCGCCGTCAGCCAGCAGAACAGCACAAAGACTTCATACAAATTGCTGACCGGGATATGCCCAACATCTGCGCCTATCAAATAGCTTTCGTACCAGCGGACCAGCGTACCAATCACCGCCATGCCGACGGCGACCCAGGCGATTTTGGAGCCCAGCGATTCCAACGCGCCGGCCTGGTTTTTGCTGAACATGCCGAGCCAGTAAAAAATCGTGCTCATGAAAAACAGCACGCTCATCCACAGGATGGCCGATTGGCTGGACAGGAAATATTTGAGCCAGAACACCTGCTCGGCGCGTGCCAGATCACCCTGGTAGGACGCAATGCCCAGCAACGCAAAGCCGCTGGCCACCACCATCAGCACCCGCAGCGGCCGCCAGAACCAGCCCATGGCAATCGCTGCAGGCATGGCCGCTAACAGGATGCCTTTTTCATACACGTCCATGAAAGCGTTGTACCGCGCAAAAGCGTACAGGCCACCGGCCAGAACCAGCGCCGCAAAAACCCAGTCCAGCAGGTTGCGCCTAGCGAAATAACCCTGGTTCAGATCCAGCGTCACGTCGCGTGCGGAATGACGGCCTGCCGTCAGCGTGGTGGTGACGTTCTGGCTGTTAATACTCGTGGTATTCATAAAGGCACCTGCAACAATTTCGTTTTCAACATATCGAACTCCTTGTCGCCATCCATGGTTTTGCGGTTGGTCGACAGGGCCATAGTGGCGTAGCTGGCATCAAACGCATTGTCCGGGTTGCCGCCAGCAGGCGCAAGCCAGACCCAGACCCGGCGTTCACGCACATACAGCATGGCAAACACACCCAGAATCAGGAAGGCACAACCCAGGTAAACAATGGTCTTGCCGGGTGCCCGTGCGACCTGGAAAACGCTGGCCTGAACCTGGGTGAAATCCTTGAGCTGAAAAGCCATCGGCGCCGGGTAATGGTAAGCGTCCGACAGGCTCAGCACCATTTGCGACATGAAAGCCTGGGTTTTTTCGTCTTGCGGCAGCGGCTTGAGCCCGGCCTGCACGCGCGTGGTCTGGGTCAGGTCAAACAGCACGCCGTTGAGGATGCGAATTAGCACATCACCGGCCCGGTTGCGTTCAGCCTCAGGTACGTTGGCCTCCATGAAATCGGAAATGGCCTGCAGACCGGCGGAATTTTTAGCCAGGCTGGCAGGCGCTACGCCCGGGGCTGCTACTGCATCGCTGCCGGCAAACAATGCCAGTGCCCTGGACGCCGAAGTCGCCAGTTGGCCGGCCAGTTCGGGTTTGTCACTGCCCATCGCCTGCGCGGCGTAGCGCCTGACCGCTGCCTCGCGCTGGATCGGGTCTGCCAGCGCAGCGCGCACCCGCAAAAAAGTGTCCATGCCTCCCTCGAGGTCCGCAGGCAGGCGCAGGTACTGGAAAGCGTCGGCCGGGGTTTCCCGCACACCCATCAGGAAAACCGCGGGCGCCGGGCTGTCCGCCGCCGAATCCATCCGAATCGGCAGCATGTAGTTCTGGTATTCACGCGCCTGACCAGCCGCATCGCGCAGCTTGTAGCTCACACTGGGGCCCACATTACGCAATTCTTTTTGCGTCGTGGTCTTGTTTGCCGAACCGAGGCGGGCGTTGATGGCCTGACGCAAGTCCACCTTGCGCACATCCACGCCAGCACCGCCCATGCTGGTACCGGAGGCAAAGTTTTCGACATTGATAACGCGCAGTGCGGTGTATTCAAGCGTTAGCTTTTCGGCGCCCTCGCTCTGCCCGCGCGCTAGGCTGCTTGAGCTGCCAATCGTGCCCTGAATTTCAAAAGGCTTGCTGGCGGCTGCCATCGGTACTGCCTTGAGCGTGACGCTGGAGCCGCCATCGTCAAAGCTGGACTGGTAAATCTCGACGCCTTTGTAACTGGCAGGATGGTTGACCTCTACACGTGCCGGGATCTTGTCACCAGTTTCCTTGTCGTGGATGACGATGTCGCTGGCAAACAGCTTGGGCATGCCGGTCGAGTAGTACTCGACGATGAACTTCTTGAGTTCGATTGAAAACGGCAGCTCCTGTAGCAGCACGCCGCCCGGCTGGTTAAGTATGGCGACGCTAGCCTGCGAGCCTTCCGACACCAGCAGGTTGGCGCGGAAGGTGGGGTTGCTGTCGCTCAAACGGTGCTTCGCCGGCACGTCCGCAATCAGCCCGCCGCCGGTGTAGGTTGACTTGCCGTGCAGCAGCATCTGCGCACGCACGATCATGTCGCCGTCCAGCAGGCCGCCCACGCAGACCAGCACGATGGCGCTGTGCGCGGCGATATAGCCAAGTTTGTTGACGGCACCTTTTTTGGCGGCAACCATCCAGCCCGACGGGCGTTGCTGCAGCTTGACGCGCCAGCCGCCCTGCACCAGCGTCTGTCCGATGCGGCGCGCCGCAACTTCGGGCGACTCTGTGAGCGCGCCTTCAGCACGGTGGCCAAACGCCTTCAGGCTCTGCTCGCGCAAGTTCTCCTTGAGCTGGTTCAGGTCGTGCAGTATCTTGGGCGCGTTGCGGGCAATGCACAGTGACGTTGAAATCACCAGGAAAGCCAGGATCAGCAAAAACCACCAAGCGCTGTACACCGTGTTCAGGCTCACCAGGCTAAAGACCTGCGCCCAGAACGGGCCGAACTGGTTCACATAGTTGCCCAGCGGCTCCTGCTGCTTGAGCACAGTGCCTATGACCGATGCAATGCAGATCACCGTCAGTAGTGAGATTGAAAACCGCATCGACGACAGCAGCTCTACCGACGCCCGCAGTGTGCGGGAGCCCCAGTTGAGCTTCATGCCTTCAGTGGAAACTGTCATGCGTGTGGGTGGTGGATTATTCGGATTAGCGGCAGGCGACGGAACGCTGAAAAAAAACAAAAGGCGGGCTTTCGTCAGAAAGACCCGCCCAGTTGTGACCTCTTTTAAGCGCCGGGGTTCAATACAAAAACAAAGCCAGCGCCTTTTTAAACACAAAGAGATGAAACGACCCGGCAAGCGGGTCCAAAATCAGCGCAAACCGGCTATGTAGTCGGCCAGGGCGCGTATCTCACGGTCATTGAGCTTCGCGGCGACCTGGGTCATCTGCAGGCTGTTTTTGCGGATGCCGTCACGGAAGGAAGTGAGTTGCGTGGCGATGTAGTCACCGTGCTGGCCGGCCAGGCGCGGGTACTGCGACGGAATGCCAGCGCCCGTCGGGCTGTGGCAGCCAGCGCAGGCAGCGATCTGGCGATCCTGCACGCCGCCGCGGTAAATACGCTCACCCAGGGTGGCCAGTTCCTTGTCCTTGGCGAAACCTGGCTTGGCTTTCTTCGAGGTTGCCCAGTAGGCAATGTTCTTCATGTCGTCATCCGACAGTGCCGAAGCAAAGCCCTGCATGATGGCATTCTTGCGCTTGCCGGCCTTGAATTCCTGTAGCTGCTTGACGAGGTATTCAGGGTGCTGCTGCGCCAGCTTGGGGTTGGCCGGCGTGGCCGAGTTGCCGTCTGTGCCGTGGCAGCTGAGGCAAACCGCATTGAAGCTGGCTTCGCCCTTCACCAGGTCAGGCTTGGTGACCTTGGCCGCTACAGGTGCGGCAGCTTCGCTCTTGCCGTGCTCGGCAGCAGCCTCGCCGGCAGCAAAAGAAGACATCGCAGGCAGTACGAGGACAGCGGCGAGGAGGGAGGTGACAAACAGCTTCATATCGGGGATGTTTTAATGGGTTGGCGCACAAAACTTGGAACTGCGTGATTTTACAATGGCTTCAAGGCGTTCCCCGTTGTTGGGGTATTGCTATAGTCGCCCGCCGCCTTCCGCCCGCGTTTGGCGACACACCTTCAGGCACCGCCCGACCATGACATCCTCTGTTCCTCCTCCTAATACAGCTGCTCCCGCCATCGCCAAACCAGACCCCAAAATTGCGATGGGCTGGCTGCACACGGCCAAATTTTTGACCACCGCGCCTGAACTCAAGCACCTGCCGCGCCTGGATGTGCCCGAAATTGCCTTTGTTGGCCGCTCCAATGCTGGCAAATCCACCTGCATCAACACCCTGACGCAGCAGCACCGGCTGGCCTACGCGTCCAAAACGCCGGGCCGCACGCAAAGCATCAATTTGTTCACGCTCGGCAAACAGGGCGTAACCGACGCTGTTTTGACCGATTTGCCGGGTTACGGCTACGCTGCCGTGCCGAAACAAGCCAAGTACCGCTGGCAGCAGGTCATGGGCAACTACCTGCAGACCCGCGACAACCTCAAGGCCGTGGTGCTGATGTGCGACCCGCGGCTGGGGCTGACTGAGCTCGACGAGATCCTGCTGGACGTGATCCGGCCGCGGGTTGTAGAAGGCCTGAAGTTCCTGGTCCTGCTGACAAAATCCGACAAGCTCAACAAGACCGAGGGCGCCAAGGCGCTGCAGATCGTCAAGCTGCAGGCCGGCGGCGGTGACGTCAAGCTGTTTTCTGCATTGAAGCGGCAAGGCGTTGAAGAAGTGGCCCAGCATCTTTGGGACTGGGCGCATCCGGTTGAAAAGCCAGTCAAAAAACCGCGCATCGACCCTGCCGCAGGTACGGATACCGGGCCCAACGTTGGGGATGACGAAAACGGTGATCAACCGCCTTCTGAAG
>JANYFF010000502.1 GCA_025362825.1 Polaromonas sp.
CTCGATGCTGTCGAACACCTCGCGCAACTTCCTGCCCCAGTTGTTGTGCATCATCTTGAAGTAGGGGTTGTTCTCGTCGATACACACCACCTTGTCGGTCCGGAAGCTGTTGGCCTCATAGACCACCAAGTCCAGCGGCAGGCCAACCGACAGGTTGGACTTGAGCGTCGAGTCCATCGACACCAGTGCACATTTGGCGGCCTCGTCCAACGGCGTATCGGGCGTGATCACCCGGTCGAGCACCGGCTTGCCGTATTTGGATTCGCCGACCTGGAAGTAAGGCGTCTCGGTTGTGGCTTCGATGAAGTTACCGGCCGAATAAACCTGGAACAGGCGCATCGCCTCCCCCTGGATCTGACCGCCAAATATAAGCGACACGTTAAATTCGACACCGGCATGTTGCAGTGCCAGTCCATCGCGGTCATGTACGTGGCGAATCGCCGAACCCAGCACCCGCGCCGCGTCGAACATGCTTTTGGCGTTCCAGATCGTGATGACCTCGCCGTTAGGGCCGTCCTGCAGTTGCTCGGTTTGCAAAATCTCGCGCACCGACTGGGAGATGCTCAGATTACCGGCCGACAACAAAACCATGAAGCGGTCGTGGGGTTTTTCGTAGACGATCATCTTGCGAAAGGTGCTGATCTGGTCCAGGCCCGCGTTGGTGCGCGAGTCTGACAGAAAGACAAGGCCGGCGTTGAGTTTGATGGCGACGCAATAAGTCATGAGGTAAAGCTGAATAAGGGTGGTCTGGCACGGGTTCCGGTTGTCGCCCGGGATGCGCCAGTCGGGCAGATCGTATCTGAATGGAGACTAAAGATGCGATTCCGGTCGGCAACAAGTCGTCGTCGGCGCGTGTACAAAAACCGTCGCAGAGGGGTCATACCAGTTACGTCGCCGCCCCGATTTTCTTCAACGCGTAGATCGCTTCCAGCGCCTCGCGCGGGCTCAGAACATCGGGATTCAGGGCTTCTACGGCTTTCTCCGTAGCGCTGAGCCCAGCGACCTGTAGCTCCGGTGGCGTGGCAAACAGGTCTACCTGCGCCTGATTTGCCGTAGCGCTGGATTCGAGCGTCTCTAGTGCATGTTGCGCGTGGTGCAGGACCGCTGTGGGCATGCCGGCCAATCGCGCCACCTGAATGCCGTAGCTGCGGCTGGCAGGGCCGGGTTGCACTTCGTGCAGGAAGACGATGTCGCGGCCCGATTCAGCAGCGCTCACGTGCACGTTGACGGCGCCGTGGTGCGTCGCCGGAAAGTCGGTCAGCTCAAAGTAGTGCGTGGCAAACAGCGTGAAGGCCTGGCTCTTTCCATGCAGGTGGGTCGCAATAGCCGATGCCAACGCCAGGCCGTCAAAAGTCGATGTGCCACGGCCGATTTCATCCATCAGCACCAGCGAGTTGGATGTGGCGGTATGCAGAATCTGCGCCGCCTCGGTCATTTCCATCATGAAGGTGGACTGCGCGTTGGCCAGGTCGTCGGCCGCGCCAATGCGGGTGTGAATGGCGTCTATCGGACCCAGCCGGCAAGTTGCCGCGGGCACATAGCTACCAATGCTGGCCAGCAGCACGATGATCGCCACCTGACGCATGTAGGTGGACTTGCCGCCCATGTTGGGGCCGGTAATGACCTGCATGCGGGCCCGCGAATTGAGCGCAGTGTGATTGCCGATGAAGGCACCGCTACTGGTCTCGGCCAGCCGTGCCTGCACAACTGGATGGCGGCCATCCCTAATCTCGATACACGGCTCATTCACAAAAATCGGAACGCACCAGTCCAGCGTCAACGACCTTTCGCACAGGGCGCACAGGGTGTCCAGTGCGGCCAGCGCACGGGCCACTTGCGTCAGTGCGGGAACATGCGCCTGCAACGCGTCCTGCAATTCCTCGTACAAAAATTTCTCACGTGCCAATGCGCGCTCTTGCGCGCTGAGTGCCTTGTCTTCAAAAGTCTTCAGTTCCGGCGTGATGAAACGCTCGGCGTTTTTTAGCGTCTGGCGCCGCCGGTAATCAGCAGGCACCTTGTCAGCCTGCCCCTGCGTTACTTCGATGTAGAAGCCGTGCACCTTGTTGAATTGCACGCGCAGATTGGTGATGCTGGTGCGTGCGCGTTCGCGCTGTTCAAGGTCCAGCAAAAAGCCGTCGCAGTTGTTCTGGATATTGCGCAGCTCGTCCAGTTCGGCATCGAAGCCGTTGGCGATCACACCGCCGTCCCGTATCAGCGCAGAAGGAACTTCCAGAATGGCGGCCCGCAGCAATTCGGCGCAGCCAGCGGGCGGCTGGAGTTGCTGCGCAAGCTGCGTCAACCAGTCGTCCAGCTCCAGCAGAAGAGGGCGCAAGAGCGCAGTTTTTGCCAAGGTCAATTGCAGCGCCACCAGTTCGCGCGGGCGGACTTGGCGCAATGCAATACGCGCGGTGATGCGCTCGATGTCCGTACACCCCTTGATCTGCTCTCGCAGCGCCTCCCAAGGGCCGGCACGCAAGGCGGTGATTGCTTCAAGGCGCTGGCGCGCAGGCGCACGATCCCGGCGCGGCTCAAGCAGCCAGTGCCGCAACAAGCGGCTGCCCATGC
>JANYFF010000524.1 GCA_025362825.1 Polaromonas sp.
GGTTACCGGCATGGCGCTGGACGATGCGCCGGCCGAGGACGACCCGGCCGCTATCCACGAGGCCCTGCACCAGGCGATGCTCAAGAACCCCGACAGCGACGACGCGCGTTTCGACTACGTCAAGCTGCTGCTGCAAGGCGGGCACACGGCCGCGGCCAAGGCCGCCTTCGCGCCAGCCGCGCCGAAGGCGGCGCAGGTCCGCCGGCTCGACGCATTACAGCGCTGGATCAGCGCCATCGACGCTGCGGCCGCAGCCGGTGAAAGCAGCGAGGCCCTGGCAACATTCGACGCCAAGATTGCGGCCAACAAACGCGACTTCGACACGCGATTCGGCCGGGCCCAGTTGCTGATGGCCGGCCAGTCCTGGACCGCCGCGATGGACGAACTGCTCGACATCCTGATGCGCGACAAGAGTTGGAGCGAAGAACTCGCGCGCAAGACCTACATCGCCATCCTGGACATCATCGAGCCGCCCAAGGTCAAGGTGGCCGACGGCCAGATTCCGCCGGTGGACCCGGTGGTGGCGACATACCGCCGCCGCTTGAGCAGCGTAGTGCTGAGCTGAGGCGTCAGGGGCGGGTTTCGTCGACTGGATCGAGGCCGGTCAGCCGCTGCAGCGCCTCCCGGTATTTGGCCGCGGTTTTTTGAATGACCTCCAGCGGAATCTCCGGCGCCGGCGGACGCTTGTCCCAGGGCTTGCCACCGATGCGCACCTGCTCGAGCCAGTCGCGCACGAACTGCTTGTCGTAGCTCGGCGGGTTGCTGCCTTCCAGGTAGCTCTCAATCGGCCAGAAGCGCGACGAGTCCGGCGTCAGCACTTCGTCCATCAGCACGAGCGCACCTTGCGGGTCGAGCCCGAATTCGAACTTGGTGTCTGCAATGATGATGCCTTTGGCAAGCGCAATAGCGGCGCCGGCCTGGTACAGGGCGATGCTGATGTCGCGTATGCGCGTCGCCAGGTCCGCGCCGATCATCCCGACCGTCTGCTCGAACGTGATGTTCTCGTCGTGTTCGCCGGCCGCCGCCTTGGCCGCCGGGGTGTAGATCGGATGCGGCAACTTCGACGCGTTTTTCAGGCCCCCCGGCAGCGGTACGCCGCATACCGACTGGCTCGCCTGATATTCTTTCCAGCCGCTGCCAGCCAGGTAACCGCGCACCACGGCCTCGACCGGCAAGGGCTTGAGCCGTCTAACCAGCATCGAGCGGCCGCGCACCTGCTCTACCTCGTCGGCGGTCACTGCGCGTTCGGGCACGTCGCCGGTCAGGTGATGGGGGCAAATGTGGCCCAGCTTGTCGAACCAGAACAAGGCCATTTGCGTGAGCAGTGCGCCCTTGCCCGGAATCGGCTGGCTCAGGATGACGTCGAACGCACTCAGACGGTCGCTGGCCACCATCAGGATGCGGTCCTCGCCCACGGCGTAGTTGTCGCGCACCTTGCCGCGCGCGAGCAGGGGCAATGAGGCCAGCGTGGAGGTATGCAGGGAAGTGGCGGAAATGGGGGCAGCTTGCAGGGATGTCATGGTGTTGATCGTGTGGGCCGCTGTCTTGCAAGGTAGTGCGGTCAGGGTTTCGAGGCCGGCAACGGCAGAGTTTATGGCTTCTCAAAATAAGAAAGCCACCGCATCGGTGGCTTTCTTGCCGGGGTCGCGGAAGAGAGTGTTTATTGCACCACTTGCGCCAATTCGCCGCGCTGGTATTGCCCTGCCACCACCTGCAATGAATAGCCCTTGATCTTCCCGCCCTGTCCCTCGCAGCCAAACTCCATGTAACGCTGCTTGCAGATCAGTTTGGCGGCTTCGCGCGCCGGTTTAAGCCAGTCGCGCGGGTCGAACTTGTCCGGGTTCTGCGCCATGTATTTGCGCACGGCGCCGGTCATTGCCAGGCGCACGTCGGTGTCGATGTTGATCTTGCGCACACCGAACTGGATCGCCTTCTGGATTTCCTCCACCGGCACGCCATAGGTCTCTTTCATGTCGCCCCCGTATTCACGGATGATGGCCAGCAGGTCCTGCGGCACCGACGACGAACCGTGCATTACAAGGTGGGTATTGGGCAAGCGGCGGTTAATTTCCTTGATGCGCTCAATGGCCAGGATGTCGCCCGTGGGTTTGCGCGTGAACTTGTAGGCGCCGTGGCTGGTGCCGATGGCAATCGCCAGTGCGTCGAGCTGGGTGCGGCGCACGAAGTCGGCGGCCTGTTCAGGGTCGGTCAGCAACTGGTCAACGGTCATGGTGGCGTCCGTGCCGTGGCCGTCCTCCTTGTCGCCGCGCATGGTTTCCAGCGAACCCAGGCAACCGAGTTCGCCTTCTACCGTCACGCCGGTGGCGTGCGCCATGTCCACCACCTTGCGCGTGACCATGACGTTGTATTCGTAATCGGCAATGGTCTTGCCATCGGCCATCAGCGAGCCGTCCATCATGACCGAGCTGAAGCCCAGGTTGATGGCGCCCTGGCACACGTCGGGGCTCTGGCCGTGGTCCTGGTGCATCACCAGCGGGATATGCGGATAACTCTCGACCGCCGCCAGAATCAGGTGCTTGATGAAGGCCTCGCCCGCATACTTGCGCGCACCGGCACTGGCCTGCAAAATTACCGGCGCGCCCACCTCGTCGGCGGCCGACATGACGGCCTGCACCTGCTCCAGGTTGTTGACGTTAAAGGCCGGAATACCGTAGCCGTTGACGGCTGCGTGATCCAGCAGTTCGCGCATTGAAACCAGTGCCATGTGTGACTCCCCGGGAAGTTAGGTGGTGGTAGTACAGCTCAGACAACAGCGGCGTGTAACCGGCCTGTCACTCTGCAAATTCTAGCCTGCAATTTTTGCGTACCGCTCACACAACCTGGCAGATCTTGAGCATGTTGGTGCCACCCGGCGCACCCATCGGTTCGCCGCATGTGATGGCGTAGACATCGCCACTTTGAACGATGCCGCGTTTCTTCAGATGCCCTTCGGCCTGCATCAACGCGGTGTCGCGGTCCGAGCTGCTGTCCATCAACAACGGGCGCACATTGCGGTACAGAGCCATCTTGCGCTGGGTTTCCACGCGCGGCGTCAACGCATAAATCGGGATCTGGATCAGGTGGCGGCTCATCCATAACGCGGTCGAGCCGCTGTCCGTCATGGCGACGATGGCCTTGGCCCCCAAATGGTAGGCGGTAAACAGCGCACCCATTGCAATCGACTGGTCGATGCGGTTGAACGTCTTGCCTGTAAAGTCGGAATCCAGCTTGTCGGAATCGTGGCCCTCGGCGGCATGGCAGATCTTGGCCATTTCAATCACCGTTTCCAGCGGGTATTTGCCAGCCGCAGTTTCGGCCGACAGCATGACGGCGTCAGTGCCGTCGAGCACGGCATTGGCCACGTCGCTGACCTCGGCGCGGGTCGGCACCGGGTTGGTG